>NZ_JBQTCJ010000045.1:0-40148 GCF_052380005.1 Salinarimonas sp. NSM | reverse complement strand
GCCGCTGCCCGTGCGGAGGCCGCCCGGCCGGCACGCGCCGCGCGGCCCGCGCCAGAGCCGGCTTCGGCGCTGCCGCGCACCGAGACCCGCCCCGACGGATCGCGCGTCATCCGCGTCGTGCCGGCGTTCCAGTAGAGCGACGTCGAGCGCGGCTGAACGACAGGCGCCCTCCGGCCGTTTCCCCGATCCCATGCGGCGAGCGGAGGACGGCCATGAGCGCGATCGCGGATCTCTTCGACCTGAGCGGCCAGGCGGCCGTCGTCACCGGCGCGTCGTCCGGCATCGGCGCGGGCATCGCCCGGCTGCTGGGCGAGGCCGGCGCCGACGTCGTCGTGAACTACCGCAGCAGCGAGGACGGTGCGCGCGCCGTCGTGGCCGAGATCGAGGCCGCCGGGCGCCGCGCCATCCCCGTCCAGGCGGACGTCTCGAAGGAGGAGGACGTCGCGCGGCTGTTCGAGGAGGCGCGGCGCGCCTTCGGCACGGTGCACATCCTCGTCGCCAATGCCGGGCTCCAGCGCGACGCGCCCGCCCACGAGATGAGCCTCGCGGATTGGCGCACCGTCATCGACGTCAACCTGACGGGGCAGTTCCTCGCGTGCCGGGAGGCGATCCGCGAGTTCCGCCGCCGGGGCATGGTGCCGCAGACCTGCCCGTCGCTGGGGAAGATCGTCTCGATCTCGTCCGTGCACCAGTTCATCCCGTGGGCGGGGCGGGTGAACTACGCGGCGTCGAAGGGCGGCATCATGCTCATGATGCAGTCGCTCGCCCAGGAATACGCCCACGAGAGGATCCGCGTGAACGGCATCGCGCCCGGCGCGATAAAGACGAAGATCAACAGAGAGTCCTGGGAGGATTCGGAGGCGGAGCGTGAGCTGCTCGAGCTGATCCCCTACGGCCGCGTCGGCGCGCCCGACGACGTCGCCCAGGCGGCGCTCTGGCTCGCCTGCGACGCGAGCGACTACGTCACCGGCGAGACGATCGTGGTCGACGGCGGGATGGCGCTCTATCCGGGCTTCCGCGAGGGTGGCTGAGGCGCCTCGGCGCCCGAGTCCTGCGCGTGCGGCTCCTGGCCGGCACCGCCCTGTCCGAGCGCAAGGCCCTTGGCGAGCCGCTCGATCCGGTCGGCGGCCTTCACCACCGCGTGGGCGACCTTGTCCTCGCTCGCCTGGCGCCGCTCGTCCGCGCCCGCGAGCGTGCTCCTCAGCTCGGCCACCTCGGCCTCGAGCGAGCCGATGCGCGCCTGGGCGTCCACGAGGGTGTCGGCGAAGGTGAGCGCCGCCATGACCTGCAGGCGCATGTCGCCGATCTCGCCGAAGGCCTCGCGCATCTCGCCGATCTTGGCGTCGAGCATCGCGGCGAGGCCCTCGAGCCGCGCTTCCTCGCCCTCGCCGCAGGCCATGCGGTAGGTCTTGCCGGCAATGAGGACTGTGATCTGGGGCACGGGGGGACCCTCCGACGCTCTCGTCACAGGTGGGGGGCGACCCCGGCGTCCTCGAGCACGCCGCGTACGGCGGCGAGCGCGCGGCCGACGCGGCCCTCGACGTCCCGCGTCGTCGCCTCGAGCGCCTCGAGCCGAACGCTCGCGCTCTCGAGGTCGACCGCGAGGCGGGCGCGGTCGTCCTGCATGATCTGGAGCTCGGTCTCGAGGTCGGCGCGGCTGCGCTCGGCCTCGAGCCGCCGCGCCACGGCCGCCTCGAGCTGCCCGAGCGAGGCCTCGAGCCGCTTGAGCGCCTCGTCGAGCGGAACGGCCATGCCAGCGCTCCCCGAAAAGCCTGCGACAGAAGACCTGAGCGTATGGGGCGAATCGAAAAGCGGCAAGCCGAGGCTCGCCGCTTTCCACCGGAATTCGATCCGTGTTCACGGGCCTTTAGGCCCAGCCGCTGAGGCGCGGTATCAGGCCGCGCGGACGTCCACGCCCTTCACCGGCAGCGAGAAGCGCTCGGCGAGGTGCCAGCGCAGCTCGCGCAGCGACTGGTAGGGATAGGAACGGTCGATCATGTGGCTCAGGTCGCGCTTGCCGGCCCGGCCGGCGGCGAACAGCCGCGCCACGGTGAAGATGTCGCCATCGGGGCGACGGTCGATCTGGGGGTGAATCTCGAACTGCATGGCTTGGTGTCTTCGTTCTTCTTGCAATGGCTCGGAGGCGAGGGCGGTCCCGTCTGGAGCGCGAACGTGCCATTGCATGGCGACAGGCGCGTGACGGGCGATGAGCCGCTCGGATGCCGAGTTGGGGTGCCTCGCGGCGGAATGCCGTCGGGACATTGGTGAAACGTCGCGGGGCGTTGGCCGGTTCCGCGTCCTGCGGGCATCGGCACGCACTCGACGCCTCACGGCGTCGGCCACGGCGGGCGCGTCGGGATATCGACGTCGCGTATGGATGAAGATGTGTCGCGCGGCGGGAAATTGCAAGCGTCTCGTCCCCCATCCGGCATGATACGCAGCCGGTGCGAGGAATCCTCCTCGTCGGCTCGTGCGCCGGCCCGTTCCGGGTTCGCGCCGCTTGGCGCTTTCCCTTCCGCCCGAGACGCTGCTAGCATCCGCTCCCGCGGCGCGCGCTGCGCGCCCGGGCCCGCGAACGAGGGCGAGAACGAGGGAAGGACGGCGGCATGGATACCGGGACGACGATGCGCGCGGCGAACGACGTGAGGGCGCCCAACGACCTCTCGTCCTGGTGGATGCCCTTCACGGCCAACCGCGCCTTCAAGAGCGCGCCGCGCATGATCACCGGCGCCAAGGACATGCACTACACGACGCCGGACGGTCGGCAGGTGATCGACGGCATCGCCGGCCTGTGGTCCTGCAACGCCGGCCATGCCCGCGACCCGATCGTCGCCGCGATCCAGCGCCAGGCGCAGGAGCTCGACTACTCGCCCGCCTTCCAGTTCGGCCACCCGCACGGCTTCGCGGCGGCCGCGCGCATCGCGCAGATGGCGCCGGGCGACCTCGACCACGTGTTCTTCACCAATTCCGGCTCGGAGGCGATCGACACGGCGCTCAAGATCGCGCTCGCCTACTGGAACGTCTCGGGGCAGGGGCAGAAGACGCGGCTCATCGGGCGCGAGCGCGGCTATCACGGCGTGGGCTTCGGCGGCATCTCGGTCGGCGGCATCGTCACGAACCGCAAGTTCTTCGGCACGCTGCTCGCGGGCGTCGACCACCTGCCGCACACCTACTCGCGCGAGCACCAGGCCTTCACGAAGGGCGAGCCGGAGTGGGGCGCGCACCTCGCCGACGATCTCGAGCGCATCGTCGCGCTGCACGACGCCTCGACGGTCGCGGCCGTCGTGGTCGAGCCGATGGCGGGCTCCACCGGCGTGCTGCCGCCGCCCAAGGGCTACCTGAAGCGCCTGCGCGAGATCTGCGACAAGCACAACATCCTGCTCGTCTTCGACGAGGTGATCTCCGGCTTCGGGCGCCTCGGCTTCGCCTTCGCGGCCGAGCGCTACGGCGTCGTGCCCGACATGATCACCTTCGCCAAGGCGGTGAACTCGGGCACCGTGCCGATGGGCGGCGTGATCGTGCGCAAGGGCGTGCACGACGCCTTCATGAAGGGTCCCGAGCACGTCATCGAGCTCTTCCACGGCTACACCTATTCCGGCCACCCGCTCGCCTGCGCCGCGGCGATCGCCACGCTCGACCTCTACCGGGAGGAGAAGCTGTTCGAGCGCGCGCTCGCGCTCGAGCCGATCTGGGCGGACGCGATGATGTCGCTCAGGGAGCTGCCGAACGTGCTCGACATCCGCACCGTGGGCCTGGTGGGCGCGATCGACCTCGCCTCGCGCCCGGACGGCGTCGGCAAGCGCGCCTTCGAGGCGATGGACCTCGCCTTCCGCGAGCACGACGTCGTCATCCGCATCACCGCGGACACGATCGCGCTGACGCCGCCGCTGATCATCACCGAGGACCAGATCGGCGAGATCGTCGACAAGGTCGGGCGCGTCATCCGCGCGGTGGCGTGAGGCGATCACGCCCGTGCTGATGCGCCGCGACAGGGCCCAGGTCCTCGCCGTCGACCTGCAGGAGCGCCTTCTGCCGGCGCTCCCGCGCGGCGAGGCGGCGCTCGCGCGCGCCGCGATCGTGCTGCGGGCGGCGGGCCTCCTCGGCATCCCGGTGGCCGCCTGCGTGCACTACCCGAAGGGGCTCGGGCCGCTCGTGGCGCCGATCCGCGCGGCGCTGCCGGAGAGGGCGCCGGTCTTCGAGAAGATCGGCTTCAGCGCCGCCGCGGACCCGGCGATCGCCGGCTGGCTCGACGCCAACCTCGCGCGGGGGCGCGACCAGGTGGTGATCGTCGGCGCGGAGGCGCACGTCTGCGTCCTCCAGACGGCGCTCGACCTGATCGGGCGTGGGTTCCACGTCTTCGTCGTCGCCGACGCCGTGGCGAGCCGCGCCGAGGCGGACCTCCACGCCGCGACCGCGCGCCTCCTCCACGCCGGCGGCCACTGGGTCACGAGCGAGATGGCGGCCTTCGAATGGGCGGAGCGGGGCGACGATCCGGCGTTCCGGGAGGTGCTGGGGCTGGTGAAGTGAGCGCGGCCATGCGGCGCTTGCCGCATGGGCGTCACGTGGTACCGTCGCCTTGGAGGTTTGCCATGACCGACGCGTCTCCGATCCTCGTCAGCCGGGATCACAAGGCCTTCGTGGAGCGACTGGTCGAGACCGGCCGGTTCGGCAGCGCTCAGGACGTCCTGGAGAGTGCTCTCGATCTGCTGCGCGAGCAGGTCGAGGAGACGTCTTCGAGCCGCGCCGATTTGCGGCGCCTTCTGCTGGAGCGCCTGGAAGGGCCTTTCGTCTCGTCAGAGGAGATGGAAGCGCTGATCACCGAGATGATCGAGCGGGAGCACGGCGAGAATGAGCCGTAGGGTTCGCTACGCGCGTGCCGCCCTCACGGATTTTCAGACCGTCTACAGACATCTCTTGCGAAGCTACCGCCAGTTCGGCGAAACGGCGGCGCAAGCACGTGCTCGTGCTACACGCCGGGTCGGCGAGATACGCGAGGTTGCGGACAGCCTCGCCGAACGTCCCTATCGCGGGCGTCGCGATGACGATCTGCTTGCTGGACTGCGCCATCTCACCGTCGACAGAGCGATCATCTACTTCAAGCTCGACGAGGACGATCAAGCCGTCCTCGTTCTCGGCGTCTTCTTCGGTGCGCAGAACCACAGGCCGAAGATGGCGGAACGTCTGCTGCCCAAGTGATCTCACCCGGGCCCCGTCCGGCTCGCGCCGCTAGGGTCCTCGCCGGAGGAGGCGACGTAGCCCTTCAGCTCCTCGATCGAGCCGAAGACGAGGCGGCCGTCGGGCGTCTCGGCCTCGATCGAGCCGTCGGAATACATGACGTAGCGGTTTGCGCCCGAGACGTGGGTGCCGACGACGTGCGGGGGCGCGGGCGGCTCGGCACCGGCCTCGTCGGGAGTCTCGCCGAGGGCGGCGTCCTCGGCACGCGGCGCGTCGGCCGGTGCGGCATCGTCGGCCGCTTCCTCCGGAACCTCGCCCGGGACGTGGCTCGGTGCGGGCGTGATCTCGTCCGCCGCCGGCTGGGCCTCGGCGCTCTCGTGCGCGACGGGCTCCGCGGGGAGCGGCGCGGGCTCGTTCGCCTCGTGCCGGCGGGTCAGCGCGTCCGCCTCGGCGGCGATGCGGCTCGGCTCGCGGGGCGAGAGGATCGGCTCCTCGATGCCGGCACGGGGGACCACCGCCGCATCGGCCTCCTCCTGCTCCTGCTCCTCCTCCTCCTCCTTTTCCTCCTCCTTCTCGGGCGCGACCGGAGGCGCGGCGGGTGTTTCGGGCTGCGCGTCCGCGACGGCGTCGGCCTCGCTCGCAGGAGGCGCCGGCGGCGCGTCCGCCGAGGGCGGCTCGATCCACAGCTCCTCGCCCTGCGGCTTCTCGAGCTGCAGACCCTCTGCCCGCATTGCCTCGGCCTTCGGCTCGTCGCTCGGTCGCTCCGGCACGGGCCCGAGGTCGAGGGGTGGCAGGCCGCCATCCGGCTCCGGCGGTGCCGTCTTCAGCGACGGCGCGATCGCCTCCGCTGCGACGCCGCCGATGCCGAGCGCCGCGGCGGGCGCCGGGCCGGCCGGCGTCGCCGCGTCCTGCGGCGGCAGTTTCGGCGCGATCTCGCGACTGTGCGGCGCTGCGGACGTCTCGCTCGGCGCGGGTGCGGAGAGCTCCGCGGCATCGGCCGCGGACGTTCCCGGCCGGCGCGGGAAGGCCGGTGCCGCGGCGTTCCGGCTCGCGCGCACCGCGTCCGCGAGCGAATCGAGCCGCGTCGCGAGCGCCCGCGCGGCGGCGGCGACGCCGGCCAGCACGAGCCCTCCGGTGGCGAGCGTCGCCCCCGCGATCACCATGGACCAGCCGCGCTCAAGGAGAAGGATTTCCCAGCCCGTCAGGACCGCGAAGGCCCCGCCCACGACCATGGCGGCGGCGACGACGTAGAGGACGACGAACATGGGTGACCTTCGCGAACACGTGCCGGGAGACGCGCACGCCGTCACGGTATGTCGAACGCGCGGCGTTGCCAATCCGAGGAGGATCGGCCGGGCGGCGGCTTCGGTTCCATGCGCCGCCGTCGAAACGTCGTCCTCGTGCGTTATCCCGCATGCCCGCCGGCTGCGCCCACGGTTGCCGGACGGCGGCGCGAGGCTTAGTTCTTTGGCGCCGCGCGCTGCCGCGCGCACCGAGACGACCGGCCGACGATGGTCACGACGAACGTCCCAGGAGAGAGACCCATGTCCTTCGAGCTTCCCCCCCTGCCTTACGCCTACGACGCGCTCTCGCCGTACATGTCGGCCGAGACGCTCGAATTCCATCACGACAAGCACCACAACGCCTACGTGACCAAGGGCAACGAGCTGCTGGAGGGATCCGAGCTCGCCGGCAAGTCGCTGGAGGAGATCGTCAAGGGATCCTACGGCACCAACCAGGCGCTCTTCAACAACGCCGGCCAGCACTACAACCACCTCCACTTCTGGAACTGGATGAAGCCGGGCGGCGGAGGCTCCATCCCCGGCGCGCTCGAGAAGAGGATCGTCGAGGATCTCGGCGGCGTCGAGAAGATGAAGTCGGACTTCGTCGCGGCGGGCGTCGGCCAGTTCGGCTCCGGCTGGTGCTGGGTCGCCGTGAAGGACGGCAAGCTCGCCATCATGAAGACGCCCAACGGCGAGAGCCCGCTCGTCCACGGCGCGACGCCGATTCTCGGCTGCGACGTGTGGGAGCACTCCTACTACATCGACTACCGCAACCGCCGTCCGGACTACATCAAGGCCTTCCTCGACCACCTGGTGAACTGGGAATACGTCGAGAAGCTCTACAACGAGGCCGGCTGACCGCCGGGTCGCCCTGGCGCGCACAGGAACGGGACCCCTCGCGGGGTCCCGTTCTCGTTTCCGGTCGGCGGGATCTCACGTCGCGTAGAGCGCGAGCAGGATCGGCAGCGTCACCAGCGTGACGATCAGGGAGGCGATGATCGCCAATGACGTCTCGTCCTCGAAATGCTGGTACTTCGAGGCGAAGACGAACACGCCCGCGCCGATCGGCTGCGCCGCCATGATCAGCGCCGCGACGAACCAGAGGTCGCTCGTGTCCATGCCGAGCCCGTAGATCGCCACCGCGAAGGTGACGAGCGGCTGGATCACCACCTTGATGGCGATGAGCGGCAGGATGCGGGAGATCCGCCGTTTGTCGATCAATGCCGAGGCGTCGAGCTGGGCGAGCCCGAGCCCGAGCGCGAACAGCGCCGTCGGACCCGCCGCCGCGCCCAGGAAATCGGCGAAGAGGGCGACGGGGGTGGGCAGGGGGACGCCCGCGACGCTCACCACGACGCCCACGACGACGGCGACCGTCAACGGGTTCGTCAGCGTCGCCTTGAGCGCCCCGGCGATCGCCGCCCCGCCGCCGGCGCCACCCGCGCCGCGGCGCGAGAGCAGGTCGTTGAGGAGGATCACCGTCATGATCACCGGCACGTTGTGCAGGATCGTCGCGATGGCGGCGGGCACCGCCGCGCCCGTGCCGAGCGCGGTGATCAGGATCGGCACGCCCATGTACCCCGTCGTGCCGTAGGAGGCGGCCATGGCGGGGATCGTCGCCTGCGGCATCGCCGTGCCCCCGAGCCGTGCGGCGAGCGCCCCGAGCACGAAGGCGGCGGCGATGCCCGCGAGCGTGGCGCCCATGAAGCTCCATTGTTGCAGCTCCGCCGGATCGGCGCGCGCAACCGCGATGAAGAGCAGCGCCGGCAGGGCGCCGTAGAGGACGTATTCGTTGAGGAGCCGCGTCCCCGCCTTGTCGACGCCCCGCCACAGGGCGAACAGGTACCCGGCCAGGATCACCGCGAAGATGGGCGCCACGATCTGGAGCATTGCCGGCACGACCTCTCTCGCGGGATCGGCGATGCACCGATCCCGATGATCCACCCAGCGCGCTCACACGGCCAGTGCCTCGGCGCGCGCGACCGCCACGTCCTCGAACATGATTCCCTCGCCGTAGAGCGCCTCGATGCCCTCGATCAGGCTCTCGTAGGCGCGGCGCTTGGCGACGTAGGCGGCGTCGAGCTCGGCGTGGAGCGCCGCGCGCAGCGGCTCGAGGGCGTTGCTCTCGTCGGGCGCCGGGCGGCCGGCTTTGCGTAGGACGTCGCGCAGCGTCTGGTCGTGCGTCCCGACGTCGGTGAGGAACTTTCGCGCCCGCCGCTCCGAGCCGAGATAGTCCGGGATGTTCGCCACCCCGAGGTTCTCCCAGTTCACGACGCGCCCCGTCACCGCCCGGTAGACGTTGGGCACGACGAGGAACGTGTCCTCGGCGGCGTAGCCCGTCGTCCGCGCCGCGTCGGGATCGAGCCCGAGGCCGCGGATGGTGATGTTCTTCTCGGCGAAGATCGCGAGCAGCACCTCGATCGCGGGCAGGCCCGAGCGGTTGCCGAAGCCGGAGAAGCCGCCCTCGATCAGGTCGAAGCCGTGGTAGATCGAGGTCAGGGCGTTCTGCAGGCCGAGCCCTTTATCGTCGTGGGCGTGGACGCAGAAATGCACCTGCGGGTAGTCGTTGACGAGGTTCGCGGCGAGCACCGCCATCGTCTCCGGGTAGCAGACGCCCAGCGAGTCGTTGATGCGCACCGTGTCGATGCCGAGCGCGAGCGAGCGGTCGATCTGGCGGACGATGTGGGCATAGGCGGCCTCGTCGACGCCGCGCGAGAAGTTGTTGATGAGGCTCACGCGGAAGTGCCGGAAGCCCAGCGCGCGGAAGCGCTCGTGCACGCGCTCGAACAGCCGCTCGTCGGAGCGGTGATCGACCATGCCGTAGCTGATGCAGACGTGGTCCTTGAGCGCGTCCGGGAACCGGGCGAACCGCTCGAGCAGCGGCTCCCAGCAGTTGAGGAGCAGGATGAAGGCGAGGCGCACGCCCTCGATCGCGCCGTCGCGCTCGAGCTCGGCGAGCACCTCCGCCATCAGGTCGGGATCGCTCGGCGCGGAGCCGAAGACGACGTCGCGCACGCCGGTGCCGACGATGCGCCGCGCGAGCGCCGCCTTGCGTGCGGCGGGAACCGAGAAGGGGCAGCGCTCCGTCCCCTCGCGGAGGGTCTCGTCGAGCAGGCCGGCGAGCTCGAAGTCGGAATAGCGGGGAACGTGGCCGGACGGGAAGGAGAGGTTCATGGCATGGCCCTCGCAGTGCAGGATGTTGCACCGCAATATGGGCCATGAACGCAACCCTGAGTCAATATATGCGCCCGCATGTTGTTTCGGCGCCCGGCGCCCGTTCCCGCATCAATTGCACACTGCCTCATCATAGTTTCAGAAGTTGCCCAACGTCAAGCGGTGTTCTTCGCACCGCAGCAGCGCTCGAGCACCGAGCGCCGGCTCGGCTCCGCGCCCGGTGCTTGACCGGGGGGCGCGGCCGTTCGAACCTGTCTGAACGCGGCGCGAGACCGCGGGCGGAGGAGCGGCATGGATCTCGGGGCACGGCTGGCCGGGCGGCATGTCCTGATCACGGGGGCATCGAGCGGGCTCGGCGCGCATTTCGCGCGGCTGTGCGCCCGCCACGGCGCCCGCGTCAGCGTCGCCGCGCGCCGGCGCGAGCGCCTCGCCGCCCTCGTCGGCGAGCTGGAGGCCGCGGGTGCGGCCGGCGCCGCAGCTCTGGACCTCGACGTGACGGACGCGCATTCGGTCGCCGATTGCTTCGACGCGCTCTCCGCGCCGCTCGACGTGCTGGTCAACAACGCCGGGATCAGCGGTCCCGGCGCGGCCATCGACCTGCCCGTCGAGACCTTCGATGCGGTCATGGCGACGAACCTGCGCGGGCCCTGGCTGATGGCGACGCACGCGGCGCGCGCCTGGCGCGACGCGGGGCGCCCCGGCACGATCGTCACCATCGCCTCGATCGTCGCCGAGCGGGTCGCCGGCGGGGTCGCGCCCTACTGCATCTCCAAGGCGGGCGTGAAGCAGATGACCGCGGCGCTCGCGCTGGAATGGGCGCGCTTCGGCATCCGCGTCAACGCGCTCGCGCCGGGCTACATCGAGACCGAGATCAACGTGGGCTTCTTCGACACGCCGGCGGGGGAGGCGCTCGTCAAGCGCATCCCGATGCGGCGCCTGGGGAAGCCCGAGGACCTCGACGCCGCCTTCCTGCTGCTGGCCACCGACGCCGCGCCCTGGATGACCGGCGCGCTGGTGCCGGTGGACGGCGGGCATCTGGTATCGGGGCTGTGACGGCGGTGGCCCGTGCCGACGCCGCCCCCAACGCGGAGTGACCATGGACTTCACGATCTCCCCCCGCGTCGAGGACCTGCGCCGGCGCATCCACGCCTTCGTCGCGCGCGAGCTGATCCCGCTCGAGAGCGACCCGGCGGCGTGGGACGCGCACGAGAACATCGCGCTGCCGGTGCTCGCCGACATGCGGGCCAAGGCGCGGGCCGAAGGACTGTGGTGCCTGCAGCTGCGGCCCGAGACCGGCGGCGGTGGCCTGGACAAGCAGGGCATGGCGGTCTGCTACGAAGCCATGAACCGCTCGATCTTCGGCCCGGTCGTGTTCAATTCCGCCGCGCCGGACGACGGCACGATGATGCTGCTCGAGAAGGTCGCGACGCCCGAGCAGAAGGCGCGCTGGCTCGCGCCCATCGTCTCCGGTGCGGTGCGCTCGGCCTTCGCCATGACCGAGCCGCACCCGGGCGGCGGCTCGGATCCCGGCATGATCGCCACGCGCGCCGAGCGTGTGGGCGGCGGCTGGCGGATCACCGGGCGCAAGTGGTTCATCACCGGCGCCGCCGCGGCACGCCACTTCGTGCTGATCGCACGCACCTCGGACGACGCGCGGCGCGGGCTGACCGCCTTCCTGTTCGACGCCGGACAGCCCGGCTGGGAGATCGTCCGGCGCATCCCGATCATGGGGCCGGAGGAGCACGGCGGGCATTGCGAGCTCGTCTTCGACGGGCTCGTCGTCCCCGACGACGCCGTGCTGATGGGCGTCGGCGACGGGCTCAAGGCGACGCAGATCCGCCTCGGCCCTGCGAGGCTGACGCACTGCATGCGCTGGCTCGGCCTCGCCGAGCGCTGCGTCGAGATCGCCCGCGCCTACGCCGCCGAGCGCGAGGGCTTCGGCGTGCGCCTCGCCGACCGGGAGAGCGTGCAGCTGATGCTGGGCGATCTCGGCATGAAGATCGAGGTCGGCCGCCTCCTCGTGATGAAGGCCGCCTGGGCGCTCGACCGCGGCTCCTTCGCCAGGAAGGAGATCTCGATGGCGAAGATCGCGGTGGCGAACCTCCTGCACGAGGCTGCCGACGTCGCGATCCAGATCAACGGGGCGCGGGGCTACTCGAAGGACACGGTCCTCGAGTGGATCTACCGCTACGCCCGCCAGGCGCGGCTCGTCGACGGCGCGGACGAGGTCCACAAGATGGTGCTCAACCGCCACCTCGCCGAGGAGGGCGACGGGTTCTGGCGCTGGGACGTCGCGGACGGGGAGGGCGCGCCATGAGCTCGATCCTCCCCCGAGACCGCCTCACCGCCAACATCGCGCTTCTGTTTCCCGACCTGCCGTTCCTCGAGCGCATCGACGCCGCGGCGTCGTGCGGCTTCCCGCAGGTCGAGTGCCATTTCCCCTACGACCATCCCGTCGAGACGCTGGCCGCGCGCCTCGCGGCGGCGGGCGTGCGGATGACGGGGCTCAACACCCGCCCCGGCGGCCCCGGCGAATGGGGGCGCGCGGCGCTGCCCGGGCGCGAGGAGGCGTTCCGCGCCGATCTCGACGAGGCGCTCGGCTATGCCCGTGCGCTGGGCGTGACGGGCGTTCACGTCATGGCCGGCCATCCCGCGCCGGCCGATCGGGAGGCGGCGCGCGCGACCTACGTCGCCAACCTGCGCGAGGCGGCGGACCGGGCGGCGCCCGACGGCATCACCATCCTGGTCGAGCCGCTCAACGCCTACGACCGGCCGGGATACTTCGTCTCCCGTGCGGACGAGATCGCGGAGATCCTGGGCGAGGTCGAGCGGGACAACGTGAAGCTCCTGTTCGATTTCTACCATGTGCAGATCGGCGAGGGGGACCTGATCCGCCGCTTCCGGCGCCTGCTGCCGCTCGTCGGCCACGTCCAGGTCGCCGCCGTGCCCGATCGCGGCGAGCCGGACGGGGGCGAGATCGCCTATCGCGCCATCTTCGAGGAGATCGCCGCAAGCGGCTGGGAGGGCCTGATCGGCCTCGAGTACAAGCCCCGCGGCGACACGGCGGCGGGGCTCGCCTGGATGGAGCGGCTCGGGATCGGGTGACCGCGACGCTCGGCGACGCGTTCCCGTGAACCGGATCGCGCCCGCATCCGACGAAGGTGGCGATCGACATCGCCAGCGGAGACGTGACCGCCATGCACATCGAGCCGTTCACCGAGAGCGCCCCGTGGGAGCGCGGCTTCGCGGCCGTCTTCGCGCGCGACGTCGCACCCATCCTGCCGAAGCTCGAGCGCGAGCGCCTCGCCATCCTCGGACGGCGTCGGCTGCGCCTGCGGATCGTCGCCGCGGTCGTCGTCGTGCTGCTCGGGGCGACGCTCCTCGCGCCGATCGGCTGGGACATCCGCCTCGTCGTCACCGCCTTCGTCGCCTTCGGCGGCCTCGTCGCGGCGCTGCTCGTCGCGAGCGTCGGCCAGGAGGATTTCGCGGGGCGGGTGAAGGCCGGGCTGATGCCGCATCTCGCCGGCTTCCTCGGGCTGCGCTACGACCCCGTGGCCGAGGAGCGGCCGGACTTCGCCCCGCTGCGCGCGCTCGACCTGCTTCCTCCCTACGATCGCGCGGGATGGGCGGACGGTCTCGCCGGCCGCTACCGAGACGTCGAGATCCGCGCCTGCGAGCTGGGCCTGGCCGAGCGCCGCAGCGAGACGGACTCGGACGGCAAGAGCCGCACGACGTACCACACCGTGTTCCAGGGCGTGGTCGCGACGCTGTCGACGCCCCGCCCGGCGCCGGGCGCGATCGTCATCACGCGGGACGCGGGTCGCGTCTTCAATGCCGTCGACGGCTTCCTCAGGACCCTGCGCGGCGGCCTGGAGCGCGTGGAGATCGGCCATCCCGGCTTCGAGGCCGCCTTCGAGGTCCATGCGGAGGACCCCGCCGGCGCGCGCGCCTTCCTCGACGGGCCGTTCCTGGACGCGCTCGTCGCCGTCGCCCGAGGTGCAGAGCCGGACGGGCGGGAGCGGGGGCTGGGCGGCGCCTTCGTCGGCGATCGCTTCCACCTGGCGGTGGCGGGGCTGCGGCTCGTCTCCGTCGGCCCTGTGGACGAGACTCTCGCGGCCATCGAGCCCCACCTCCATCGCAGCCTCGCCGAGATGAGCTTCCCGCTGCGGCTCGTCGACCGCTTCTACGGCGACGCGCCCTCCGGCGCCGGCACGAGCCGCCAGGAGAGCACCTCCATGAGGTCGGAGAACCTGGTGGAGGAGAGATAGAACAATTCCCGCCCGCGCCGCTCGGCCAGGCGGTCCTGCGCCTCCAGCGTCGCGTCCGGATAGGCGGGGCGCACCACGAGGAGCGGCGCGGGACCGGGCGCCTGCGCGAGCCGCTCGTAGGCGGCCGGGATTGCGAGATCCCGGGTCGCGGGGAGGAAGCCGGCATAGCCGCGGTTGACGCCGTAGCCGCGCCGGCGCGCCCCCGCGGCGAAGCCGCCCGCCAGCGCATGCGCGCTGCTCGCCCGCGCGAACCCCGTGCCGCGGCGCAGGCGGGCGGAGAGCCGCTCGGACGGGTCGCGCAGCCACGCCACGCCGGCGAGACCCTGCGCATCGAGCGCATGGAGGAGCGCGCCGCGTGCGCCCGGCGCGACGTGGATCTCCCCCGGCGCGCCGACGAAGTCCGGCTGGCGCCCGACGGCCTGCGCGAAGGTCTCGACCTGCCCCCGGATTCGCGCGACGAGCGCGTCGCGGTCGAGCCGACCGGCGATCGCCTTGGCGAGGAAGGCGGCCGGCCGCCCGTCGGAGAGATCTAGGGCGAGGCCGACGCCGATGCTCCGCGGCAGCGCAGAGAGTTCCGCCACCCGCGTGGCGAAGGCGGGCCCGCCCGGCCGCACCGCGATGGCGGAGACGCGCCCCATGGCGACGAGGTCGAGCGCGGCATCGCACACGCCGTGGGCGACGCCGTAATCCTCCGCCATGACGACGATGCTCCGCGTCACCGGGTCCCCCGCGAGCCGCTGCCGAGCCCCGATTAGCGCGCGTGCCGCTTCGGCGCTAGTCGGGCTCGAACCGAGGACCCGCTGACCAAGAGTCGGCTCGCGTAATCCGAAAGCCTGTTTTTTCCGGCGCAGGTATGCGACGCTATCGCGGACCTCTTCCCGTGAGACCGTCAGGTCCCGGCAGGTCTCCGACGTTCTCCGGTCGTCTCGTCGGGGCATCTCATGTCCGCTGCGGTTCCGCGCTCCGACGCCAGAGGTATACGGCATCCGGCACGCCTTCCTCGTTGTCCGAGCCGTCGCACAAAGCCTCGAGCTCGAATCCGGCTCGCTCGTAGAATCGTCGGGCGCCGATGTTGCTCTGGAAGACGCGCAACCTCAACTCGGCGACGTCCGCGCGCGCCGCGTCGAGCAGACGGCGTCCTATGCCGCGGCCCTGCATGCCGGGGTGGACGTAGAGATGTTCCAGCCGAAACTCGCAGAGCGACGCGAAGCCGGCGATACGGCCTTCGGCGAGCGCGGTCCGTGTCGAGAGGGCGCCGATCACGACGTGTCGCATCCACCATCGCGTCTGCGCTTCGTCGTAGAGCTTCGGCAGATCCGGCATGGCGTGATCCCGCGCCGCGAGGAAGACCTCGGTGAGAGCGTCCGCGTCGTCGGGACCGGCGGCGCGCAGGTCGAGGGGCCTGGTCATACGGCTCTCGGAAGGTTCGTGCATCGTCGAGGTTCCGTTGGGTGAGAACGGCAGCTAGCGTGGCCACTGGAATCGGAGGCGTACGATGGCGGTGTTCAAGGATCATTTCTCGCGCACGTCGGCGGCCTATGCGAGCTTCAGGCCGACATACCCGCCGGAGCTCGCATGGACGCTGGCGCAGGCGACGCCCGCGGCGGGGCTCGCGCTCGACGTCGGCTGCGGCAGCGGGCAGCTGACACGTCTGCTCGCCGGCGAGTTCGCGCGCGTCGTCGGTGTCGACGCCAGCGCCGAGCAGATCGCTCGCGCCGAGCCGCACGACCGCGTCGTCTATCGCTGCGCGCCCGCCGAGGCGACCGGCATGGAGACGGGCTGCGCCGATCTCGTCGTCGCGGCGCAGGCGGCGCACTGGTTCGATCTCGACGCCTTCTACGTCGAGGCCCGCCGCGTCGCCCGTCCCGGTGCGGCGATCGCGCTCGTGGCCTATGCGACGCTCGACCTCCCGGAAGACGAGGCGGCGAACGCCGTCGTCGCCGACTTCTACGGTCGCGTCGCCGGGCCGTACTGGCCGCCGGAACGCGCCCATGTGGAGGCGGGCTACGCGACGCTTCCCTTCCCGTTCCAGGAGATCCCCCACGAGCCGCTCGCGATTCGCGTGCGCTGGCCGCTCGAGGCGCTGATGGGCTACGTGGGCACGTGGTCCGCCCTCGCCGGCCTGCGGCGCGCACAGGGGGAGGCGCCGATCGAGGCGTTCCGTGCACGGCTCGCGGACGCCTGGGGCGATCCGGATCGGCCGAAGGCGATCCGCTGGCCGATCGCGCTGCGCCTCGGCCGGCTGTCGTGAGGATGCATGACACGCGGCCGGCGGCGCGCTAGAGCGGAGCGCCACAGGCAGTGCGGACCCGTCATGCTCAAGAAGATCGTCTCCGTCGGCGGATGGACCCTGCTCTCGCGCGTCACCGGCTTCGCGCGGGACGTGGTGATGGCGGCCGTGATGGGCGCCGGGCCGATCACCGACGCCTTCGTCGTGGCGCTGCGGCTGCCGAACCACTTTCGCGCCATCTTCGGCGAGGGCGCCTTCAACGCCGCCTTCATCCCGACCTATGCCCAGGCACGCGCCGCACGCGGAGATGGCGATGCGCGCATCTTCGCGGGCCGGATCACTGCGCTCGTGCTCTGCGTCCAGCTCCTCGTGCTGGCGGCGGCGCTCGCCCTCATGCCGCAGCTCGTCGGCCTGCTCGCGCCGGGCTTCGTCGACGATCCGGACCGCTTCGACCTGACGGTGACGCTCACCCGCATCACCTTCCCCTACCTCCTCTTCGTCACGCTGGTGACGCTCCTCTCGGCGGTGCTGAACGCCCACGACCGCTTCGCCGCGGCGGCGGGGGCGCCGATCCTGCTCAACGTGTCGCTGGTCGTGGGGCTGCTGCTCGCCGGCTTCTTCCCGAGCGCCGGCCATGCCGCCGCCTGGGGCGTCGCGGTGGCGGGCGTGCTCGAGCTCCTGCTCGTGTGGTGGGACGCCGCCGCGCGGGGCATCGCGCCGAAGCTCGCGCGCCCGCGGCTCGACCCGGACGTGAGGAAGTTCTTCAAGACGCTCGGCCCGGCGCTGATCGGCTCCGCCGGCGTGCAGATCGCGATGTTCGCCGACACGATCATCGCCTCGCTGCTGCCGGCGGGCGCCGTGTCGTCGCTCTACTACGCCGACCGGCTCTACCAGCTCCCCGTGGGCGTCATCGGCATCGCCGCGGGCACGGTGCTCCTGCCGGAGATGAGCCGTCGCATCGCCGAAGGGGACGTCGCCGGCGCGCATGCGTCGCAGAACCGCGCGGTGGGCCTCGTGCTCGTGCTGGCGCTGCCGGCGGCGGCGGCCTTCGTGGCGGTGCCCGACCTGATCATGTACGCCCTCTTCGGCCGCGGCGCCTTCACGGCGGCGGACGCGGCGGCGGCGGGCGCGGTGCTCGCGGCCTACGCGACGGCGCTGCCGGCGGTGGTGCTGATCCGCGCCGGGCTCGCGAGCTTCCATTCCCGCTCGGACACCGCGACCCCGGTCTTCGCCTCGCTGACGGGCGTGGCGGTCAACGTCGTCTTCAAGATCCTGCTGACGGAGCCGCTCGGCGCCCCCGGCCTCGCGGTGGCCACGGCGATCGGCGCCTGGGTCAATGTCGGGCTCCTCTTCTTCCTCGCCCGGCGCCGTCGCTGGACGGCGCCGGACGCGACGCTCGGCAAGACGCTCTTCGTGAGCCTCGCCGCCTCGCTGGCGCTCGCGGCTGCCGTGCTGGCGCTGCGCGATCCCGCGGGGACGCTCGCCGCGCGGCTGCCGGCGCTCGAGGCGGAGGTGCATCTCCTCCTTCTCGCCGGCGCGGGTGCGCTCGTCTACGGCGCGCTCGTGCTCCTGGGCTTGAAGCTCGCCCGCGTACGCCTGGGTCGGCGCTGATCAATAGCCGCCGATGACCGGCAGGATCTCGCCCGTGATGTAGCTCGCGGTCTGCGGCGAGGCGAGGAAGACGTAGGCCGGCGCCAGCTCCTCGGGCTGCGCGGGGCGACCCATCTGCGATCCGCCGCCGAAGTTCTCGACGACCTCGGCGGGCGCGTCGGCCGGGTTGAGCGGCGTCCAGACCGGCCCGGGCGCCACGACGTTGGCGCGGATGCCGCGGGGCAGGAGCTGGCTCGCCAGCGCCCGCGTGAAGGAATGGATGCCGCCCTTCGTCATCGAGTAGTCGAGGAGTGTCTTGCTGCCCCTGATGCCCGTCACCGAGCCCGTGTTCACGATCGACCCGCCGTAGGGCAGGTGCGGCACGGCGGCCTTCGTCATGTTGAAGCAGCCGCGCAGGTTCGTGCGCAGGGTCCGGTCGAAGTGCTCCTCGGAGATGTCCTCCAGCGCCATCGCGTGCTCCTGGAAGGCGGCGTTGTTGACGAGCACGTCGAGCCGCCCGAACGCCTCCAGCGTTCGGGCGACGGCGAAGCGGCAGAAGGCGGCGTCGGAGACGTCGCCCGACAGCACTAGGCAGCGCCGGCCCTCGGCCTCCACGGCGCGGCGGGTCTCCTGCGCGTCCTCGTCCTCGGCGAGATGGACGACCGTGACGTCGGCGCCCTCGCGGGCGAAGAGCACGGCGACGGAGCGGCCGATGCCGGAATCGCCGCCGGTGACGATCGTCGCCATGCCGTCCAGCTTGGCCGACCCCTTGTAGAACGGGGCGTCGTAGAGCGGGCGCGGCTCGAGGTCGGCCTCGGAGCCGGGCTTGTCCTGGTGGGCCTTGGCGTAGGGCAGTTCCGGATAGCGCCGAGCGCCCGCCTGCATGGCGCCCTCGCGGCCGGCCTCGCCGCTCTCGCCGGACCTGTCGGCGCGGTCGATCCGCGCCTGGATCGCGCGGTATTCCTCCGCGACGCGCGCGGCGTCCTCGCGGAACCTGGTCTCGTCGCTCATGATGCCTCCTGTCGGGATCGGCCTGTGCATGCGGCTCGCGAATGCCGCAGCGTCCGGCGGGTTCCCCCGCGTTCGCGCATCTGCCGGTTGGAGAGATCCCGCCTCAGGCGGCGGCGTCGAGGAGCGCGACGAGCGCGTCGGGCGTGAAGGCGATGGCGCTGGCCTTCATCGAGGAGGACGTCGCCGCCATCTCGGCCAGCGTCGCGAAGTCCGCGCGATCGACGCCGAGCGCCACGAGCCCGGGCAGGCCACTCGCCCGCGAGAAGGACGCGAGTGCGGCTGGCGCCTGCTCGGGCGCGACGCCGAGGGCGGCTCCCAGGATCTCGCGAACCTCGGCGACGCGTGCGACGAAGGCGGAGCCCGGCTCGGCCCGCGCCGCGAGGGCGTCGAGCGCATGCGGCAGCAACGCGCCGCAGACGGCGCCGTGGGGTGCGTCCGACAGCCCGCCGATCGGTCCGGCGAGGCCGTGGACGACGCCGAGGCCCGCATGGGCGAGCGCGAGCCCGCCGCAGAGGCTGACGAACGCCATGGCGTCGCGCGCGTCCGCGTCCTCGCGCTCCATCAGCGTCGCGAGCGCAGGCAGCGCGAGCGGGATCGCGGCGCGGCAGAGCGCGTCGGTGAAGGGGTTCGCGCGCGCGCTGAGATAGGGTTCCACCACCTGCGTCAGCGCGTCGAGGCCCGAGGCGAGGGTCACCGCCTTCGGGAGGCCGTCCGTGAGCGCCGGATCGACCATGGCGAGCCGCGGCACCATGCGCGGGTCGCGCAGGCTGACTTTCCGGCGATGCTCCGGGACGCCGACGACGGCGTTCTTGGTCACCTCCGCGCCGGTGCCGGCGGTGGTGGGCAGCGCGATGCAGGGGAGGGGATCGGCCCCGAGCGGGAGGCCGCGGCCGACGACCTCCAGATGGTCGAGGGCGGCGGTCTCCTGCGGGATCAGCGCCGCGAGCGCCTTGGCCATGTCGATCGCCGCCCCGCCGCCGATGGCGACGACGGCATCGGGCGTCGCCGCGCGGGCGGTCGCCAGCGCCGCCTCCAGGAGGGGCAGCGTCGGCTCGCCCGGGCAGGCGAGGGCGCCGACGGCGACGCCCTCGGCGCGCAGGCCGTCGAGCAGCCATCGCGCGCGCGCGGGATCGCGCCCGTGCACGACCACGACCCGGCGCGCCATCGCCGCTACGAGCCCCGGCGCCTGCGTCGCACATCCGCGCCCGAAGAGGATCTGGCCGGAGGGGCCGAAGGTGAAGGAGGGCAGGGGCATGGCGGTGCTTCTTCGGGCGGTTTGGTCATTTCGCGGCTCTGTCATTCCGGATTGCGAAGCAAGTCCGGGACCCAGAACCTCGGGTGCGTGTCGAGCGGCGCGCGAGCGCCGTGGCGGGGACGGCCTCCATCCGCGCCTGGTGGACGCGCGCGCTTCGCGCTCCGGGGTGACAAGCCGAGGAGGCGGAACCGCGCGGGTCCCGCCTCCCCGAACCGAGCCGTCCGGCTCAGTTGTTCTGCCAGCTCTGGATCAGCTCGTCGTAGCCGATCGTCATGGGCTGCGGGTCCTCGTTCTCGAGGGCCGGCTTCGGAGCACCCGGCTGGTCGAGCCAGTACTGCGGGTCGCGCTCCTCGTTCAGCACCGGGCCGAGATCGCCGAGAACGCCCGCGCGCTCGAGACGCGAGAGCACCGCCTCCTGCTCGCGGCATAGGTTGTCCATGGCCTGCTGGGCCGTCGCCGCGCCCGAGGACGCGTCGCCGATCGCCTGCCACCAGAGCTGCGCCAGGCGCGGGTAGTCCGGCACGTTGGTGCCCGTGGGCGTCCACTGCACGCGCGCCGGCGAGCGGTAGAACTCGACGAGACCGCCCAGCATCGGGGCGCGCTCGGTGAAGCTCTCGTGCTGGATGGTGGACTCGCGCACGAAGGTGAGGCCGACGTGCGACTTCTTCACGTCCACCGTCTTCGAGGCGATGAACTGCGCGTAGAGCCAGGCGGCCTTGGCACGGTCCTCGGGGGTCGACTGCATCAGCGTGACCGAGCCCGCGTCCTGGTAGCCGAGCTTCATGCCGTCTTCCCAGTAGGCGCCGCGCGGCGAGGGGGCCATGCGCCACTTGGGCGTGCCGTCCTCGTTCACGACCGGCAGACCCTCGCGGACCATGTCTGCGGTGAAGGCGGTGTACCAGAAGATCTGCTGCGCGATCTCGCCCTGCGCCGGCACCGGGCCGGACTCGGAGAAGGTCATGCCGGCCGCCGCCGGAGGCGCATAGGCCTGCAGCCACTCGACGTACTTCTCGACCGAGTAGACCGCCGCCGGGCCGTTCGTCGCGCCGCCGCGGGCGACGCAGGAGCCGACCGGACGGGAGTTCTCGTCCACGCGCAGGCCCCACTCGTCGACCGGGAGGCCGTTGGGGATGCCCACGTCGCCGGCGCCCGCCATCGAGAGCCAGGCGTCGGTGAAGCGCCAGCCCAGCGACGGATCCTTGCGGCCGTAGTCCATGTGGCCGTAGACCTGGACGCCGTCGATCTCACGACCGGTGAAGAACTCGGCGATGTCCTCGTAGGCGGACCAGTTCACCGGCACGCCGAGCGGATAGCCGTACTCGGCCTCGAACGCGGCCATGATCTCCGGATCGGTGAACCAGTCGTAGCGGAACCAGTAGAGGTTCGCGAACTGCTGGATCGGCAGCTGGTAGACCTTGCCGTCCGGGCCCGTGGTGAAGCTGATGCCGACGAAGTCCTCGAGGTCGAGGTTCGGGTTGGTGACGTCCGCGGCCGGACCGGCCATCCAGTCGGTGAGGTTGCGGACCTGCTGGTAGCGCCAATGCGTTCCGATCAGGTCGGAATCGTTGACGTACATGTCGTAGATGTTCTCGCCGGTCTGCATCTGCGTCTGCAGGCGCTCGATCACGTCGCCCTCGCCGATCAGGTCGTGCGTGACGTTGATGCCGGTGATGGCCGAGAACGCCGGCGCGAGCACCTGGGACTCGTACTCGTGCGTCGTGATGGTCTCGGACACGACGCGGATGTCCATGCCGCGGAACTGCTCGGCGGCGTCGATGAACCACTGCATCTCCGCCTCCTGCTCCTCGCGGGAGAGGCTGGAGAGATCGCCGATCTCGGCGTCGAGGAAGGCGCGGGCCGCCTCCATGTCCGCGAAGGCGGGGCTCGCCATCGCGAAGAGTGCCGCCGCGGCGACCGATGTCGTCAGGTACTTGCGCATTCTTGGTCCTCCCGAACCTATTCGTTGGTGGTGTCGTGAGCGGCGCGCGCCGCGCACGAGGTGTTCGCCCGATCAGACGAAGCGGAAGACCGCCGCGGCGTAGATCAGGCAGGCGATCAGCGCACCCCAGAGGGGCGGGCCGAACGTTCCGAGCCAGGCGAGCGAGATGAAGGCCGACCCGAGAAGGCTGATGAAGAGACGGTCGCCGCGCGTCGTCTCGATGCGCAGGATGCCGACGCGCGGCGTCTCCGGGCGGAGCGCGGCGATGAGCGTCATCGTCACGAGGAGCGCGGCGATGACCATGAAGAAGATCGCGGTGGGCCAGGTCCAGGCCATCCAGTCCATGGGGTTTCCTCCTCAGACGCGGCCGAGCGCGAAGCCCTTGGCGATGTAGTTGCGCACGAACCAGATCACGAGCGCGCCGGGCACGATGGTGAGGATGCCCGCCGCGGCGAGCACGCCCCAGTCGAGCCCCGACGCCGAGACGGTGCGGGTCATCGTGGCGGCGATGGGCTTGGCGTCCACCGAGGTGAGCGTGCGCGACAAGAGCAGCTCCACCCAGGAGAACATGAAGCAGAAGAACGCCGCGACGCCGATGCCGCTCGCGATGAGGGGCATGAAGATCTTCACGAAGAAGCGCGGGAACGAGTAGCCGTCGATGTAGGCCGTCTCGTCGATCTCCTTGGGCACGCCGCGCATGAAGCCCTCCAGGATCCATACCGCGAGCGGCACGTTGAAGAGGCAATGCGCGAGCGCGACGGCGATGTGGGTGTCGAACAGCCCGACCGCCGAGTAGAGCTGAAAGAAGGGCAGTGCGAACACGGCGGGGGGGGCCATGCGGTTCGTCAGCAGCCAGAAGAACAGATGCTTGTCGCCCATGAAGCGATAGCGGCTGAAGGCGTAGGCCGCCGGCAGCGCCACCGTCACCGAGATCACCGTGTTGAGCACCACGTAGATCATCGAGTTGACGTAGCCCATGTACCAGGACGCGTCGGTGAGGATCGTGCGATAGTTGTCCAGCGTCGGGTCCTGCGGCCACAGCGAGAAGGACGAGAGGATCTCGCTGTTGTCCTTCAGGCTCATGTTGAGGAGCCAGTAGATCGGCAGCAGCAGGAAGACGAGGTACAGCGTCATGATGACGGCGGACGTCTTCACCCGCGGCCCGGCGGCGGCCCTGGTGCGCGCGAGCGTCGCGCCCTGAGCCTGGACGACGGCGGCCTGTGCCATCACACGCCCTCCTTCTTGTCGAGGTTCACCATCACCGTGTAGAAGACCCAGGAGATCAGCAGGATCACCAGGAAGTAGATCAGCGAGAACGCTGCCGCGGGACCGAGGTCGAACTGGCCGATGGCCGTCTTGACGAGGTCGATCGACAGGAACGTCGTCGCGTTGCCCGGCCCACCGCCGGTGAGCACGAAGGGCTCGGTGTAGATCATGAAGCTGTCCATGAAGCGCAGCAGGATGGCGATGAGCAGCACGCCCTGCATCTTCGGCAGCTCGATGTAGCGGAACACCTTCCAGCGGCTGGCCTGGTCGATCTTGGCGGCCTGGTAGTAGGCCGAGGGGATCGAGACGAGCCCGGCATAGGCGAGGAGCGCGACGAGCGAGGTCCAGTGCCAGACGTCCATCACGATGATGGTGATCCAGGCGTCGAGCGCGTCCTGCGTATAATTGTAGTCGATCCCGAGCTCGGAGAGCGTGCGGCCGAGAAGGCCGATGTCGACGCGCGCGAAGACCTGCCAGATCGTGCCCACCACGTTCCACGGGATCAGGAGCGGCAGCGCCATCAGCACGAGGCACACCGAGACCCAGATGCCCTTGCGCGGCATGCACAGCGCGATCAGGATGCCGAGCGGCACCTCGATGGCGAGGATGATGGCCGAGAACAGGATCTGGCGCCCGAGCGCGTCGCGGATGCGCTCGGAGGCGAGGACCTGCTCGTACCACTCGAAGCCGGCCCAGAAGAAGACATTGTTCCCGAACGTGTCCTGGAACGAGTAGTTCACCACCGTCATCAGCGGGATCACCGCCGAGAAGGCGACGAGCACCAGCACGGGCAGGACGAGGAACCAGGCCTTCTGGTTGACGGTCTTGTCCATCACGCGGCCCGCCCCTGCAACATGCGCCCCTCGACGAGGCGATCATCGACGTAGACCCCGACCCGCGCGGGGTCGAAGACGACGCGGTTCATCTCCTGCGACACCGCCCGGCCCTCCGGCACGACGACGTTCATCTCGCGCCCGACGAGGTCGAGCCGCACGATGCGGTGGCGCCCGACGTCCTCGATGCGCCGCACGGCCACCGGCAGCCCCGGCCCGTCCTTCGACAGGGTGAGGAACTCGGGCCGGACGCCGATCTCGACCTTGCCCGTCAGCGCCGGGTACGACGCGTCGAGCGGGATCTCGACGCCTTCGACGTGCGCCGACGTCCCCTCGACACGTGCCGGCAGCACGTTCATGCCCGGCGAGCCGATGAAGTATCCCACGAACGTGTGTGCCGGGCGTTCGAACAGCTCGGCGGGCGTGCCGGTCTGCACGACCTGGCCGTCGTACATGACGACGACCTTGTCGGCGAAGGTGAGCGCCTCGGTCTGGTCGTGCGTCACGTAGATCATCGTGTGCCCGAACTCGCGGTGGAGCGCCTTGAGCTGCGTGCGCAGCTCCCACTTCATGTGCGGATCGATGACGGTCAGCGGCTCGTCGAACAGGATGGCGTTGACGTCCTCGCGCACCATGCCGCGGCCGAGCGAGATCTTCTGCTTGGCGTCCGCCGTCAGCCCCCGCGCGGCGCGGTCGAGCACGTCGGCCATGCCAATCATGTCCGCGATCTGCTCGACGCGGCGGCGCACGTAGTCGCGATCCGCGCCGCGGTTCACGAGCGGGAAGGCGAGGTTCTCGCGCACCGTCATCGTGTCGTAGACGACTGGGAACTGGAACACCTGCGCGATGTTGCGCGCGGCCGTCGGCAGCTGCGTCACGTCCTCCTCGCCGAACAGGATCTTCCCCTCCGAGGGGACGATCAGCCCGGAGATGATGTTGAGCAGCGTCGTCTTCCCGCAGCCCGAGGGTCCGAGGAGCGCGTAGGCCGAGCCGTCGTCCCAGACCAGGTCGAGGCGCTTCAATGCGTAGTCGGCTTCCGACCTCGGGGTGCCGGAATACGAATGCGCGAGGTTCGAGAGATGGATGCGGGCCATCTTGCGCCTCCTCAAGCCGCGATCGCGTAGGAGGCGGGCGCGGCGAGCGCGCCGTCCTCCTCGAAGACGTAGACGTGGGCGGGGTCGACGTGCACCGTCAGCGCCCGCCCGTGCTCGAGCGCGCGCACGCCGTGCACGAGCCCGACCCAGCGCTCGCCGCCGTGATCGATGTGGACGTAGGTCTCCGAGCCCGTGATCTCGGTCTCCGACAGCACCGCGGGGAAGGCGAGGCAGCCCGGATGGGGCGGCTCGAGCTCCAGATGGTTCGGCCGGAAGCCCGCGAGATAGCGCCCGTCCTTCAGCGCGCCGAGCGCACCCAGCGCCGGCACGCTCTGTCCTTCGCCGAACAGGAGCCGGTCGCCGGCCTTGGCGATCTTCAGGAAGTTCATCGGCGGGTCGGAGAAGACGCGCGCGGTGATCGCGTCCGCCGGCCGACGGTAGACCTCGGGCGTGGGGCCGAACTGCGTGACGCGGCCCTCCCAGAGCGTCGCCGTGTTGCCGCCCAGAAGCAGCGCCTCCTCGGGCTCCGTGGTCGCGTAGACGAAGATCGCGCCCGATTCCTCGAAGATGCGCGGGATCTCGGCGCGCAGCTCCTCGCGCAGCTTGTAGTCGAGGTTCGCCAGCGGCTCGTCGAGCAGCACGAGCCCCGCGCCCTTCACCAGCGCGCGGGCGAGCGCGCAGCGCTGCTGCTGGCCGCCCGAGAGCTCGAGCGGCTTGCGGTCGAGCATCCCGTCGAGCTTCATCAGCGCGGCGGTCTTGCGCACCGCGGCGTCGATCTCCGCCTTGGGGCGGCCCGCGACCTTCAGCGGCGAGGCGATGTTCTCCCACACCGAAAGGGTGGGGTAGTTCACGAACTGCTGGTAGACCATGGCGACGTTGCGGTCCTGCACGCGCTTGTCGGTCACGTCCTCGCCGTTCCAGACGATCCGGCCGGTCGCCGGCTTGTCGAGGCCCGCCATCAGGCGCATGAGCGAGGTCTTGCCCGCGAGCGTCGGGCCGAGCAGCACGTTCATCGTGCCCTTCTCGAGCGTCAGCGTCGTGGGGTGGATGTGGGTGCGTCCATCGACGACCTTGGACACGTTGTCGAGCACGAGCGTCATGCGCGGGTCGCCTCCTGTCCTTGCGCCGCCAGGCTGCGGGCGGGTTCGCCGCGCTCACGCATGAAGGCGTCGAGCGCCGTCACCTCCTGGCGTGTGAGTCGCAGCCCGAGCTTCGTACGCCGCCACACGACGTCCTCGGCGCGCGCGGCGTATTCCTGCTCCATCAGCCAGACGACCTCGCGCTCGGTCAGCGTCGCGCCGAACGCGCGCCCGAGATCCTCCGCGCGCCGCGCCGCACCGAGCACGTCGCGCGCCTCGGTGCCGTAGGCGCGCGCCAGCCGGCGCGCCCAGAAGGACGTGAGGAACGGGTAGTCGCGCGCCAGATCGGCGACGAGCCGCTCGAAGCCGTCCACGGGGAAGTCCCCGCCCGGCAACGGCACGCCGGCGGTCCAGGGGTCGGACGCCTGCGGGAAGAAGCGGCCGATCTTCGCCATCGCCGATTCCGCGAGGCGCCGGTAGGTAGTGATCTTGCCGCCGAAGACGTTGAGCAGCGGCGGACCGTTCTCGTCGAGCGAGAGCACGTAGTCGCGCGTCGCGGCGGTGGCGGACTTCGCGCCGTCGTCGTAGAGCGGCCGAACGCCGGAATAGGTCCAGACCACGTCGGAGCGGCCGATCGGCGTCTTCAGGTATTCCGAGACGAAGCCGCAGAGATAGTCGATCTCGGCGTCCGTCGCCTTCGCCTCGCTCGGCCCGCCCTCGTGGTCGCGATCCGTCGTGCCGATGAGCGTGAAGTCGGTCTCGTAGGGGATGGCGAAGACGATGCGCCCGTCGCCTCCCTGGAAGATGTAGCAGCGGTCGTGCTCGAACAGCCGCTTCGTGACGATGTGGCTGCCGCGCACGAGGCGCACCTTCTCGGACGAGTTGATGCCGAGCACGCCGGCGATGACGTCCGCCACCCAAGGCCCGCCGGCGTTCACGAGCGCCTTGGCGCGCGCCGTCTCCCGCCGCCCGTCGGCATGGGCGATGTCGATCGTCCACAGCTCGCCCTCGCGGCGCGCCGAGACGACCTTGGCGCGCGGCAGGATGCGCGCCCCGCGCGCCTCGGCGTCGCGGGCGTTGAGCACGACGAGCCGGCTGTCCTCGACCCAGCAGTCGGAATACTCGAAGGCCCGGGCGAAGTCGTCCTTGAGAGGGGCGCCGGCGGGATCGCGCGCGAGGTCGAGCGAGCGCGTCGCGGGCAGGATCTTGCGACCGCCCAGGTGGTCGTAGATGAACAGGCCGAGCCGCAGCAGCCAGGCCGGGCGCAGGCCGCGATGGTGCGGCAGCACGAAGCGCAGCGGCCAGGAGATGTGCGGCATGGCCCGCAGGAGCGTCTCGCGCTCGATCAGTGATTCCCTGACCAGGCGGAACTCGTAGTATTCGAGATAGCGCAGCCCGCCGTGGAACAGCTTGGTCGAGGCCGACGACGTCGCCGACGCGAGATCGTTCATCTCCGCGAGCGCGACCGAGAGACCGCGGCCAGCCGCATCGCGGGCGATGCCGCAGCCGTTCACGCCTCCACCGATGATGAACAGATCGAAAGCCTCGCGGCCTCCGGCTTCCTCCGACACGACGTTCCGTCCCTCTCGCTTATTTTCGCTGAGCGTCGCGTCTCGGCTTCGCTGAGTCAACCGTTATTTTCGCAAATTTTCGTATCGACGGCGTTCGCGCGTGAAATCGCCCTTCGTGGCGCATCCGGTGTCTCCCGGGCAGCGCCGTCGTGTTCGCGGATGCGCGGGCCGCGCGCGTTGCCTTTCGCCGCGCGTCCTGCCACGGTCCGCCGGGAAAGCAGGTACGGAGCGTGGCCGGCATGGCTCAGAACTTCCGCCAGAAGGAGATCCTCGATCTCGCCCGCCAGCACGGGAAGGTCGTCGTGGAGGACCTCGCCGCGCATTTCGACGTCACGGTCCAGACCATCCGCCGCGACCTCACCGAGCTGTGCGAGGCCGGCGAGCTGACGCGGGTCTACGGCGGCGCGATCCTGCGCTCGGGCGTCGCCAACATCGGCTACGAGGACCGCCGCGGGCTGATGGCGGAGGAGAAGGACGCGATCGCCCGCGCCTGCGCCCGCGCCATCCCGGACGACGCCTCGCTCTTCCTCAACATCGGCACGACGACGGAGGCGGTGGCGCGGGCGCTGCTCTCGCATCGCAACCTCATGGTCGTGACGAACAACATCAACGTGGCCAACATCCTCTCCGCCAACGAGAGCTGCGAGGTGGTGGTCGCCGGCGGCGTCATGCGCCGGCCCGACGGCGGGCTCGTCGGCGACGTCACGCTCGAGATCGTCAAGCACTTCAAGGTCGACGTCGCCGTGATCGGCGCCTCGGCGCTCGACCTCGAGGGCGACCTGCTCGACTTCGACTTCCGCGAGGTGCGCGTCTCGCAGGCGATCCTGCGCCAGGCGCGCCGTGCCTACCTCGTGGCGGACCACTCGAAGTTCTCGCGCAGCGCTCCCGTGCGGATCGCCTCTCTCGAGGACGTCGACACGTTCTTCACGGACGCGCCCCCGCCGGACCCGGTCCGCAAGCTCTGCCGCGAGTGGGGGACGGAGATCGAGCTTTCGACGGCGGAGGAGGGAGCCGGCCGCAAGGTCGGCTGACGCCGCTGCCGCGCGCGGCGAACCGTTGCCATGGGACGCCATTCGCAATAGGCGTGACCTCACCGCCGCAGCACAGGAGACCCGGGCATGCGCGTCGGAGCCCCGCTCGAGACCTGCCTCGCGACAGACGGCCTCCACGGCGAGGCGATCGCGCGCACCATCCTCGCGCTCGCCTCCGCGGCCGTCGAGCTCTCGGGCCTCGTCGCCCGCGGCGCGCTCGAGAGCGCGCTCGGCGCCGAGGTGGGGGAGGGGCACGAGGCCGGCGACGCGCAGCGCGCGCTCGACGTCGTCGCCGACGAGCTCTTCCTGAAGGCGCTCGCGGGGGCGCCCGTCGCCGCCGTCGCCTCGGAGGAGCGCGAGGACGTGCACGCGCTCGCCCCCGGCGCGCCGCTCGCGGTCGCCATCGATCCGCTCGACGGCTCCTCCAACATCGACGTCAACGCGCCGGTGGGCGCCATCTTCTCGATCCTCGACGCGCAGGCCGACGCCGGCGCCGATCCGCAGGCGGTGTTCCTCGCGCCGGGCACGCGCCAGCGCGCGGCGGGCATCTTCGTCTTCGGCCCGGCGACGACGCTCGTCGTCAGCACGGGGCGCGGCGTCGATCTCCACGTGCTCGACCGCGACGCGGGCGGCTTCCGCCTCGCGAGGGCGGGCGTGACCGTGCCCGAGCGGGCGCGTGAATTCGCCATCAACGCGTCGAACCGCCGGCACTGGGAGGCGCCGCTCGCGGCCTGGTTCGGCGATTGCCTCGCCGGGCGCGAAGGGCCGCTCGGGAGCGACCACAACATGCGCTGGATCGCCTCGCTCGTGGCGGAGACCTACCGCATCTTCACCCGCGGGGGCGTCTACCTCTACCCGGCGGACGCGCGGGCCGGCTACGCGCGCGGGCGCCTGCGGCTCGTCTACGAGGGCCGGCCGATCGCCTTCCTGACGGAGCAGGCGGGCGGCCTCGCCACCGACGGGCGCCGGCGCATCCTCGACCTCGAGGCCGGCACGCTGCACGAGCGCTGCCCGCTCGTGTTCGGATCGCGGGAGATGGTGGAGGCGGTGGGCGCCTATCTCAGCGGGTCGCGTCCGGGCTGAGCCCGCCCTTTAGCTCGGCGAGGACCGCGGCCGCGCGCAGAAAGCGCCACGGGTCGACGGCGCGGCCGTCGAGTCGGGTCTCGTAGTGCAGGTGCGGACCCGTCGATCGGCCGGTCGAGCCGGCGCGCCCGATCAGGTCGCCGGCCGCGACCTCGGCGCCCTCGCCGACGGTGATCGCGGAGAGATGCGCGAATCGCGTCGTCAGCCCGTTCCCGTGGTCGATCTCGACGAGCTTGCCGTAGCCGCCGGCGCGCCCGGCCGCGACCACCCGCCCGGCCGCGGTGGCGTAGACCGGCTCGCCCGTGCGTGCGCGGAAGTCGATGCCGGCGTGGAAGGCCGGGCGTCGCGTGAACGGGTCTGAGCGCACCCCGAAGTTCGAGGTCACGGCGACGTCGCCGTCGACGGGCCGCTCGAAGGGGATGGTGATCGTGGTGCGGCGCAGCCTATCGCGGGCGACGAGGCTCTCCTGCAGCTCGGCGACGCGAGCCTCGAAGCCCCCGGCCTCGGCGTCGATGCCGATCGGGATGAACGGACCGCCCATTCCCTCTGCCGCGAGCACGTCCGGATGAGCGGGCTCGAGGGCGTAGGGGTCGAGGCCGGCGGTCTCGATCGCGTCGCGCATGATGCCGGCCTCGAGCTCCACCTGCAGGCGGATGCGCTCGAGCGCCCTGATCTGGCCCTCCTCGACGACGGCGAGCGAGCGCTCGGCCGCGTCGAGGTTCGCGCCGACGCTGGCGGAGGCGGGCAGGGCGAGCGCCGCGGTGTCGTTCGCGGGGGCAGCGCCCGGCGCGTCGCCGCGCAGCCGCAGCTCGAACGGGCCCGGCGCCGGCGCGAGCGCCGGCTCGGGACGCGGACGCGCCTGCGGGACGAGGTCCTCCGGCCGCGCCGGCGGGCTCGCCAGCGGCGCGAAGGCGGAGGTCGCATCGGGAAGGTCGACCGCGCCGCCGATGGCGCCGGTGACCGCGGCGGGCGCGATGCGCTGGGCGAGGTCGGCGAGCACGGCCTGGCGCGTCTCGAGCTCGACCTGGCGGCTCACCAGCGAGGTGACCCGCTGCTCCATCGTATCCTGGTCGATCAGCTTGCGGCTCGCGACCCGGTCGAGCCGGGCGCGCAGCGCGCCGAGGTGGTCCTCGTAGCGCGCTTCCGTATGTGCCTGGCGGCGCAGCAGCTCGGCGACGAGATCCTCGCGCGAGACGATGTACCACGTCGCCCCCGCCGCCCAGGCGGTGAGCAGCGTGAGCACGACGCCGAGCGCGGCGGCGGCGAGGGGGCCGACGGCGAAGAGCGTGCGGGGCGGTGCGCTCACGCGCGGCACGAGGTCGCGCTCGCCGACCCCGTGGTCGTGCGACAGGCGCTCACCCCGCAGGCGTCCTCGTCCGTCGTGCATGCGTCGCATCCCCTTGCGGAAACTCGACGCCATTCAACACCCGTTAGGGTTAAGATCCTCCAAACGGTGGGATGCGCCCTCGAACGTCAGAGCGCCTGCACCGCCGCGAGCACCTCCTCGGCGTGGCCCGGCACCTTCACCTTGGGCCACACCTTGGCGACCCGGCCCTCGGCGTCGATCAGCACGGTCGTGCGCTCCACGCCCATGTACTTCTTGCCGTACATGCTCTTCTCGACCCACACGCCGTAGGCCTCGAGCATGCCCTTCTCCTCGTCGGCGAGGAGGTCGAAGCCGAGCTCGTACTTGGCCTTGAACTTGTCGTGGCTCTTAACCGAATCGGGTGACACTCCTACGATGACGGCGCGGGCGGCCGCGAAGGCGTCACGCATCCCGTTGAAGGCCTGCGCTTCCTTGGTGCAGCCGGAGGTGTCATCCTTGGGATAGAAGTACAAGACCACCGCCTTGCCCTTCAGGTCCGTGAGCGAGACGGTCCGGCCGCCGTCGGCCGGGAGGGTGAAGGCGGGAGCCGGGTCGCCGATGACGAGCGCCATGTGCCATCCTTTCGTCGGTTTTGCGATATGGTCGTCGCGCGAGGAACGCGCGCCGTGTACGGCGGGCAATGAAGCAGGGATCACTCCCCGGTGCCAGCGTCGCGCGCATGCGCGCGCGAGCGGGTGGGGCATGCGGCCGGAGCGGATCAGCGCGTGGACGACGAGGTGACCCATCTGCGCCCGAGCGCGTTGCGCGGCGGGCGTTTCGGTCGGAGCGCAGGCCTGCGCGGCGGCAAGCGCCGTCGCGGCGTCGCCCGGCGCCTCATCGTCCTCAAGCTGTGGCTCGTCGCCGGCCTGCTGGCGCTCTCCGGCGCGCTCTACCTGCGACTCGACTCGGCGCCGCTCGAGATCGAGGGCCTGTCCGAGCGCGTCGCCGCCGCGATGGAGGAGCGTCTGGGCGCCGCCTGGCGGGTGTCGCTCGCCGATTCGGCGCTGACCCTCCACGAAGGCGCGCCCGCGCTCGCCGTCGACGGGCTGGACCTGACGAATCGTGACGGCACGCGCATCGCGCATGCGCCGCAGGCGATCGTGTCCGTCGGCGCGCTTTCGCTGCTGACGGGTACGCCGGTGCCGCGGGCGATCGTGCTCTCGGACGTCGAGCTGCGCGTCCTAGTCGCCGATGACGGCACGGTTTCCCTGCTTCCGCCGGACGGCGGCCAGCCGGTGCCGACACCGCCCGCCGAATCGCCCACTTCCCAGCCGCCCGGCACCGAGCTGCCCGCCGTCGGACCCGTCGCCGCGATCGCCGGTGCGCTCGCGGGGCTCCTCGACGAGGCGAGCCCGTTCGGCGCGCTCTCCCGCGCGCGCCTGGACAACGCGCGGCTGACCCTGGTCGGCGCCGACGGCCGCGAGCGCGTCGGCTTCACGCGGGTCGACGCGCGCATCCGGCGCGACGGGGCGATGCGCCGCGTCGCGGCCACCTTCGACGGCCCCGGCGGTGCCTGGAGCATCGATGGCTCGATCGGGCGCGAGCCCGACGGCGGGCGGGCGGCGCGGCTCGCCGTCGAGGCGATGCCGGTGCGCGACCTCACCCTGGTGGCCGGGCTCTCGGACGCGCTCGGCTCGCGTGACCTGACGCTCACCGGCGAGGCGGCGATCGCGGTCGGCCCGGACGGGGAGCTGCGCCGCTTCTCGGCGCGCATCGAGAGCAATTCGGGCTGGCTGCGCACGCGCGATCCGTTCATGCCGCTCGTCCCCGTCGATCGGGTCGCCGGCGAGGCCGTTTGGCTCGCGGACGAGGATCGGCTCGCGCTGCGCGACGTCGAGATCGCCGGCGGACGCACGCGCGTGACCCTCGACGGCTTCGTCACTCCCGAGGGGGAGGGCGGTCGCTGGCGGCTCGCCCTCGCCGGCGCCGACGCCGTGGTGCGCGGTGCGACCGACGCCGAGCCGACGCGGGCGCTCTCGCGCGTGTCGCTCTCCGCGCGCGGGGGGCCGGACGGGGTCGTCGTCGACGAGCTCTCGCTGGCCGGGCCGGGAGTCGACCTCGCGCTGATGGCCTCGTTCGGCGGCCCGGACGACCGCGGCGGGCTGCGCGTCGCCCTCGACGTCGTCGACATGCCCGTGCGCACCGCGCTCGCGCTGTGGCCCGATCTCGTCGCGCCGATCCCGCGGCTGTTCCTGCGCGATGCGGTGGAGGACGGCACCGTCACCGATCTCGACGTCGCCGTCGCGCTCACCGGCGAGGACCTCGCCGGCCTGTTCGAGGACGAGCCGCTGCCGCCCGAGGCGGTGGACGTGCGCTTCGCCATGGAGGACGTCCGGCTCGTGCTCGCCGACGACTTTCCGCCGCTGCGCGAGGCCGTCGTGAGCGGGACGGTCAGCGGAGAGGACGCCTTCGTCGAAGCGTCGAGCGCGCACGTCCTCCTCCCCGACGGCCGGCGGCTCGAGGCCCGCGACGGGCGTTTCCGGCTGGTGAACTACTGGGAGCGGACGTCGCCGGCGCGCATCGACTTCTCCGCCACCGGCGGGCTCGACGCGCTCGCCACGTTCCTGCGCACGCCCGCGCTCTCCGGCGCCGCCGACCTGTCGCTCGATCCCGATGGCGTGGCGGGCGAGGTCGCGCTCGACGTCGATTTCTCCTTCCCGATCGGCGAGCCGGTCGAGGTGGCGCGCCTGCCGATCTCCGCGAGGGGTCGCCTCGAGAACGTCTCGGCGCCGCTCGTCGGCGACGCGGAACGGCTCGAGGACGGCTCGCTGGCGCTGGCCTTCGATCCCGACGGCACGCTGCGGCTCGAGGGCACGGGCACGATCGCCGGCGCGCCCGTCACCGTCGCGCTCGTCGACCCGCGCGGGCGACCGGGGGAGGCGCGCGTCACGGGAACCGTCGACGCGGGCATGCTCGCCTCGCGCGGGCTCGTGCCGCAGGGGGTCGCGAGCGGGCCCGTCGCCCTCGACGTCGCGGCGATGCTCGGGCCGGGGGACGCACTCTCCGCCACAATCGCCGCTGATCTCGCGGGCGCGCGCATCGACGGACTGCTGCCCGGCTGGACCAAGGCGGCAGGCGCGCCCGGCACCCTCGCCGTCGCGCTCGCGACGGATGCCGAGGGCCTCGCCTTCAGCGACCTCACGCTCGAATCGGGTCCCGTCGTGCTGCGCGGCGGTGGACGCCTCGGCACGGACGGCGGGCTCCGGAGCCTGGAGCTCGCCACGGCCCGGCTCTCGCCGGGCGACGACGCCGCGCTGTCCCTCTCCCGCGCCGAGGGCGGGGCCTGGGCCGCTCGGCTCACCGGGTCCGTCTTCGACCTGCGCCCGATCATGACGCTCCTGCGCGACGACGACGGAAGCGAAGGCGAGGCGCGCGCCGGCGATCTCGACGCGACGCTCGACGCGCGCGTCGACATCCTCGGCGGCTTCGGCGGCGAGGTGCTCACCAACGTCGCCGCGCGCCTGCGCCTCGTCGACGGCGCCGTGCGAGAGGGCACGCTCGAGGCACGCTATCCGGCCGGGCCGCTGACCGCCCGCGTGACCGACGGGCGGCTCGCCGTGGAGACCGCCGACGCCGGCGCCACCCTGCGCTTCCTCGACCTCTACGAGCGGATGTTCGGCGGGCGGCTCGCCCTCCAGATCGGCCTCGACGGCACGCGTGCGCCGGGCCAGCTGATCCTGTGGGACTTCGTGCTGCGCGGCGAGCCGGCGCTGCGCAGCGTCGTCGGGCGCCAGCTGCCGGCGAACGCGGGCAGCGACGCACGGTTCGGCCTGTCCGGCCCGGCGGTCGACGCGAGCGAGGCTCTGTTCACCAAGGCTCAGGTCGAGTTCATCCGCGACGGCTCCGTGCTGACGCTCGCCGACGCACGGATGTGGGGGCCGCAGCTCGGCTTCACGCTCGAGGGCTGGGTCGACCTCGAGGCGCGGCGCCTCGACATCGCCGGCAGCTACGTGCCGGCCTACGGCCTCAACAACGCCTTCGCGCAGGTGCCGGTCGTCGGCACGATCCTCGGCGGAAGCCAGTACGAGGGGCTGTTCGCGGTGAATTTCCGCGTCGCCGGGCCGGTCGAGGACCCGTCGCTGACGATCAACCCGCTGTCCGCGATCGCGCCGGGCGTGCTGCGCCGGCTCTTCGGCGCCGGCGCGCCGACCCGCCGCGGCCCGGCGCTGGAGACCCCGCCGCCGGCGCCGCCGCTCGACATCACGCCGGGGTGACGCGCGTCCTCCCGGGAGGGGAGGACGACGGCCGCAGGCCAAAGGGCGGGGAGGGCGGCGACGCGGCTCGACAGCACATCCCAACGGCCCCACCGCCCGTGCTTCGCACGGACTCCTCCCCTGCGGGGAGGAAGCGCGCGTTCAGCGCCCCGTGAACCGCGGCGCGCGCTTCTCGCGAAACGCCGCGATGCCTTCGGCGAAGTCCGCCGAGAACCCCGCCTCGCGCTGGAGCGCGGCCTCCAGCGCGAGCTGGGCGTCGAGGTCGTTCTCGAGGCTCTTCGCCAGCGCCTGCTTGGTGAGCCGCTGGGCGAGCGCCGGGCCGGCGGCGAGGCGCGCGGCGAAGGTGCGGGTCTCCTCGGCGAAGGCGGCGTCGTCCCAGACCGCGTGAACGAGGCCGAGCGCCTTCGCCTCCTCCGCCGGCACCGGCTCGGCGGTCAGCATCAGCGCCAGCGCCCGCTTTGGGCCCACGATCCGCGGCAGGAGCCAGGTGCCGCCGGCATCGGGGATCAGCGCGATGCGGGCGAAGGCCTCCTGCAGGTAGGCCGAGCGCGCGGCCACCACGATGTCGCAGGCGAGCGCGATGTTCATCGAGGCGCCCACCGCCGGCCCGTTGAGCGCCGCGATCGTGACCTTGGGGTAGTCGACGAGGGTGCGGATCAGCGGGTTGTAGTCGCGCGCGAGCGGCGGGCCGAGGTCGACGCGCCCCTGCGCGTCTCGCGGCAGGTCCTCGGTCAGGTCCTGGCCCGAGGAGAAGGCGCGGCCTTCGCCGGTCAGCACGACGACGTTCACCGCCTCGTCGCGGGCGCAGTCCGCCAGCGCGTCGCGCAGGGCGGCGTGGAGCTGCGCCGTGAGCGCGTTGAGCTTGTCGGGGCGCGCGAGCGTCAGCGTGGCGACCCCGCCCTCGCGGGTGGATTTCAGGACCTCGGTCATGCGGCGTCTTCCTCCGGGCGACGATCCGAGACGAGAGCCTGCACCCGCGCCCGCAGGACGGGCAAGAGGTCCGTCTCGAACCAGCCGTGCCGCTTCAGCCAGGCGTTGTTGCGCCAGGAGGGATGCGGCAGCGGCAGGACGGTGGGCGTGCGCGGCGCCTCGAGGATCGCGCGCCAGTTCCGCACGGTCTCGGTGAGCCCCGCCTTGGCGTGGTCCGGCAGGTGCCAGCGCTGTGCGTACGCGCCGATGACTAGGATCAGCTCCAGGTTCGGCAGCCCCGCGAACACCCGCGCGCGCCACGCCGGCGCGCATTCGCGCCGCGGCGGCAGGTCGCCGCCGTTCGCATCGTATCCGGGGAAGCAATGGCCCATCGGCACGATGGCGACGCGATGCGGATCGTAGAACGTCGCCTCGTCGAGCCCGAGCCAGGCCCGCAGCCGCACGCCCGACGGATCGAGGAACGGCACGCCCGCCACATGCGCGCGGTTCCCCGGCGCCTGGCTCGCGATGCACAGCCGCGCGGACGCGTGCGCCTGCACGATCGGCCGCGGCTCGTGGGAGAGGGCGGGGCCGCGCAGGGGCGCGTCGCGGCACAGGCGGCAGGCGCGCAGGGCGGCGAGGGTATCTTCGAGGGTGCCGGGGGAGGGCGGTTCGGGGGAGCGCATGCGGGGGATGTAGCGATCGCGTGGGGCGAAGGCGAGGCGCCAAAAAAAACCCGGCGCTGAGGCCGGGCTGGAGGAGGGTCTCTTCTCTGGAGGTCACCCTGAAGAGTCGTGATCGGGAACGCCCCCGTTGCGCGCGGGTTCCCGCGCAGCCGCGAGAATCTCACGCCCCCTCACCGGCGAGGTCGAGGGGCAGCGAGTGGAGGCGTCGGCCGGTCGCGGCGTAGACCGCGTTGGCGATCGCCGGGGCGAGCGTCGGTACGCCCGGCTCGCCGATGCCGGACGGCGGGTTCTCGGAGGGGAGGATGTGGACCTCCACCCGCGGCATCTCGGAGAAGCGCGTCGGCTGGTAGGCGTCGAAGTTCGTCTCCTGCACCACGCCGTCCGCGAGCGTCACCCGCTCGCGCAGCACGCTCGCCAGCGCGAAGCCGACCGCGCCCTCGATCTGGGCGCGGATCACGTCCGGGTTGACGGGGACGCCGCATTCCACCGCGGCGACGATGCGCGGCACGCGGATCTCCGCGCCGGACACGACGACGTCGGCCACCATGGCCACCGCCGTGCCGAACGACGTGTGGACCGAGACGCCGCGGCCTCGGCCCTCGCCGCCGGCAGGACCGGCCCAGCCGGCCTCGGCGGCCGCGCGGCGCAGCACGGCGGCCTCGCGTGAGCCTTGCGGCAGGAGCGAGAGCCGGAAGTCCACCGGATCGCGCCCGGCGGCGCCGGCGAGCTCGTCGATCATGGTCTCGATCGCGTGCGCGGTGTGGGTGTGGCCCACCGCGCGCCACCAGAGCACGGGCACGAGCTCGCGGGTCTCGTGCACGGTCAGGCGATGGGCGCCGACCGCGTAGGGCAGGGCGCGCGCGCCCTCGACGCTGGTGGCGTCGACGCCGTCGGCCACGATCAGCGCCTCGAAGGGCGTGCCCTTGAGGATCGACTTGCCGGCGATGCGGTGCTCCCAGCCGACGATGCGGCCGTCCGCGTCGAGCCCCGCGCGCAGGCGGTGCACGACGAGCGGGCGATAGTGGCCCGCGGCCATGTCGTCCTCGCGGGTCCAGACGAGGTGGATCGGCGCGCGCTCGCCCGTCGCCTTCAGGATGTGCGCGGCCTCGGACACCCAGTCCGCGCCCGGCACGGCGCGCCGCCCGAAGGAGCCGCCGGCGAAGAGCGTGTTCAGCCGCACGCGATCGGGGGTGACGCCGAGGATTGCGGCGATGCTCGCCTGATCGATGGTCTGGATCTGGAAGCCGGCCCAGGCCTCGTAGCCGCCGTCGTCCCGACGCGCGATCGTGCCGTTCATCGGCTCCATCGCGGCGTGGGCGAGGTAGGGGAAGACGTGCTCGGCCTCGATCACGGACTGCGCGCCCGCGAGCGCGGCGTCCGCGTCGCCCTCGCCGGCGGCACGGATGCCGGGGCGGTCGAGCACGGCGCGGGCGTCGGCGACGAGTGCCGTGGTGGAGCGCGTCTCGGCGCGGGCCTCGTCCCACTCGACCCCGAGCGCGTCGCGCCCGCGCAGGGCCGACCAGGTGTCCCGGGCGACGACGGCGACGCCGGTGGGGATCTCCACCACGTCGACCACGCCTGGCACGGCGCGCGCGGCCGCATCGTCGACGCCCGCAACGCGCGCGCCGAAGCGCGGCGGATGCGCGACGACGGCGGTGAGCATGCTCGGCACGCGCACGTCGAGGGAATAGCCGGCGGTGCCGTCCGTCTTGGCGGCGCTGTCGAGCCGGGGCAGGTCCTCGCGGCCGATGAGCGTCCATTCGTCCGGGCGCTTGAGCCGCGGCTCGGCGGGCACCGGCAGCGCCGCCGCCGCCTGCGCGAAGGCGCCGAAGCCCGCCTCGCGGCCGGACGCCGCGTGGCGGATGCGCCCGCGCGCCACCGTGATCTCGCCCTCCGGCACCCTCCATTCGGACGCTGCCGCGGAGACCAGCATCGCGCGCATCGCCGCGCCGGCCTTGCGCAGCTGTATCCAGGAATTCGCCGTCGCGCTCGAGCCGCCGGTGCCCTGCACCGGTCCCCAGGCGAGGTTGGCGTAGAGGCGCGCGTCGGCGGGCGCGAAGGCGAAGCGCATCTGCGACCAGTCCGCGTCGAGCTCCTCGGCGACGATCGTCGGGAGGCCCGTCGAGACGCCCTGGCCCATGTCGAGGTGCTTGACCGTGACCGTCACCGTGTCGTCCGGCGCGATGGTCACGAAGGCGTTGGGCGCGGCCGGCGCGTCGAGGCCGACGGCGGGCGTCGCGGCGCGCACGCGCCGGCCGCCGAGCGCGAGCGCCAGGCCGAGCGTCAGGCCGCCGGCGAGAACGCCGCGGCGGGTCGGCGGCGGGAGCGTGGGCGTGAACAGCATGGGTGCGCTCCCTCGGAAGGCGTGCGGGACCGGTCGTGGTCCGGGGGGCGCACGCTCGCCGCTGTCGTCCGAACTCGCATCCGGATCACGACAATCTAGTGGAGCCCGCGGCGATTCACAGGGGCTCAGCTGAAGCGGGCGAGCTTCTCGCGCGTGCCGAGCCCGTCGATCTCGGCGAAGGCCTCCGCGGAGAACGACGGGGCGTCCGCGACCTCGTCCTCGGCGACCTCGTCCTCGGCGGCATCGTCCGCCACCGGCTCGAGAGCGAGCTCGGCCGGCTCCAGCGCCCGCGCGAGCGGATCCGCGCCGAGCGGATCGACCACCTCCAGCGCGTCCTCGATCGCGAAGGCCTCCGCCGCGTCCATCGCGACCTCGGCGCTCCCGCGTTCCGCGCTCTCGGCCTGCGCGCTCTCCGCCTCGTCCCCGTCCCAGGCGACGTCGTCGGCGACGGGCTCGAAGCCCGGCCGGCTCATCTCCAGCTCCGGCTCGAGGACGGTGACGACGTCGCCTTCGACGATCACGTCGTCGATCTCGGTCTGGTCCAGGCCGTGGAAGACGTCGAGCTTCGAGCCGAGGTCCTGGTGGCGGGTGGCCTCGCGCCCGTTCTCGCCCGGATCCGCGTCGTCGTCGAGGCTCGCGCCCCAGATGTCCATCATCGCGTTGATGCGCCCCTCGAGGAAGCGCAGCGTCTCGATGATGCGCTTGGTGCGCTGGGCCGTGAGATCCTGGAAGGAGCAATGCGTGTAGATG
>NZ_JBQTCJ010000044.1:0-43767 GCF_052380005.1 Salinarimonas sp. NSM | reverse complement strand
AACTGTCAACCACTCAACCGGTCCATTCCGTCAGGGATATATCCGGTCCGAACATGCGCACGGACTCCTCCCCTCCGGGGAGGATCGGGGTCGCGGCCGTCACGACCGGTTGATGAAGGCCGCAGACCGCCACCTCCCCGCAGGGGAGGACGGAGGCCGAAGGCCGGAGGGTGGGGAGGGCGGCGGGCCGGCTCGCCGGGACGAGCGAACGGCCCCACCGCCCGCGCTGCGCGCGGACTCCTCCCCTCCGGGGAGGAAGCGAAGCCGCTACGCCTTCGCCTCGTCCACCACGCGCTTGGGGATCAGTTCGCCCGCCACGTCGCCGATCTTCGGGCGCTCCAGCGCGACGAAGGGCAGCGGTCGGCAGACGGCGATGGCGGCCAGCCCGAAACGGGCCGTCATGATGCCGTTGAGCACGCCCTCCCCCAGCCGCGCCGAGATCCGCGCGGCGATGCCGAGCCCCAGCGCCTGCTGCATCAGTCCGTCGCCGACCGCGACGCCGCCGGTCACCGTGAGATGCGTGAGTGCCGCGCGCAACAGGCGCAGGAAGCCGAGCATGCCCGGCCGCGCGCCGTAGATCGCCGAGACCCGCCGCAGCACGCGCGCGGCGTTGAAGATCACGAAGCCGACATCGATCGCCGCACGCGGCGAGAGCGCCGTGACGAGGGAGACCTGCTTGGCGGCGTCCGCCACCGCGCGGGCGGCGCGGTCGTCGAGGTCGGCGAGCAGCTCGCGCTCGGCGATGGCGAGGCGATCCTCCGCGTCGAGGATCTCGTCGGCGACCTCGTGTATGCGCCCGCGGGCGCGCGCCGTCTCCGGCCGGGCGGCGTAGAGCGCGACGACCTCGGCCACGACCCGCTTCGCCGCCTCCCCGTCGCGGGCCTCGCGCGCGGCGAGCGCGCGCTCGCGCAACGCCTCGATCTTCTTCTCCCGCCACAGGCCGACGAGCTCGCGCCCGACGAGCACGGCCAGCGCCACGATCGCGAGCGCCAGCGCGGCGAGCCCCACCCAGCCGAGCCACGGCGCGGCCTCGAACAGGCCGCGCACGAGGCTCTCGGCCGCGAGGCCGAGCGCGAGCGCAACGAGCGCGGAGAGCGCCGAGAGCAGGATGCCGCCCCAGGGCAGCCCCTTCCTGCGGCCCATCGGCACCGGCGTACCGTCGGCGGCGTCGAGGATCTCCTCGGGCTGGACCTCGATGCGCACGCGGGCGGGGCGATCCGCCTCCTCGCCGAGGCGGGTCTCGGCGACGTCGGGGTCGTCCAGACGGAAGGCGCGGGGCTTGCGGGACATCGGGTGCGGTCTCCTCACGCCAGCCGATCGCCGATCAGGAACTCGATCGCCCGGTCGAGCCGGATGTGCGGCAGGCGCGGCGCCCGCCCGCCGGGGTCCGGCTTCGGCTCGGGCGGGCGAAAGCGCGGGAAGCGCAAGCTTCCGGGCGGCACGGCGCCCTCCAGCACCGCCGCCGCGCGCTCGGGCAGCTCGCCGGGGAAGACGGCGGCACGCGTCGCGCCGTCGAAGACCGCGCCGTCGATCGTCTCGCCGGCTTCCGGAACGCCCGCGACCGCCTCGAGCCGCGTGCCGTGCTCGTGGACGAGCGTCTCCTGGGTGGCGCGCACGGAGGCGAGCGCCACGGTGCCGACCTTCGCGCCGGCCGCCTCACCGCGCTTCACCGCACGCTCGACGAGCAGGCGCAGCACCGCCTCGAGCCGCGCATGGCTCGTCTGGTGGACGTGATCGGCCTTCGTCGCCGCGAACAGCACGCGCTCGGCGCGCGGCGCGAACAGGCGCGAGACGAGCGTGTTGCGCCCGGACCGGAAGGCGAGCAGCACGCGGTCGAGCGCGCGCTCGAGCTCCGCCAGCGCGCCGGGGCCGCCGTCGATGGCCGCGAGCACGTCGACCAGCACGATCTGCCGGTCGATTCGCTGGAAATGCTCGCGGAAGAAGGGGCGCACGACGTGGTGGCGATAGGAGTCGAAGCGCCGCTCCATCAGCGCGCCGAGACTCCCGGGCTTCGCGCGCGCGCCGGGGGCGAGGCGCAGGGGGGCGAAGGTGAGCGCCGGCGAGCCCTCCAGGTCGCCGGGCATCAGGAAGCGCCCCGGCGGCGTCGTCGCCACCGCCTCCGGCCCCGCGCGCAGGGCGACGAGATAGTCCTTGAAGGCGCCGGAGAGCCCGGCGATCGCCGGCTCGTCGGGATCGGCGCCGGGGTCGATCGCCGCGAGCGCCGCGAGGAAGGGCGCGGCGAGCGGGGCCCGGTCGGGCCGCGCGGCGCCGTCGAGCACCTCGCGCGACCACTCGCCGAAATCCTGGTCGAGCAGCGCGAGGTCGAGCAGCCATTCGCCGGGATAGTCGACGATGTCGAGGTGCAGCCGCGCCGGCCCCGAGCGCCAGGCGCCGCGTCCGCGCTCGTAGTCGATGTCGACGCGCAGCTCGCTCACCCGCGACGTCGAGGCCGGCCAGCGGCGCTCCTCCGCGAGCATGCGCAGGTTGTCCTCGTAGGCGAAGCGCGGCACCGCGTCGTCCGGCTGCGCCGCGAGCCGCGCGCGGCGGATGCGGCCCTCGTGCGAGGCACGGAAGGCCGGCAGCGGGACGTTCTGGACGAGGTTGTGCACGAGCGCCGTCGTGAACACCGTCTTGCCCGAGCGCGCGAGCCCGGTCACCCCGATGCGCACGCCCGGGTCGACCGTGCGCGACGCGTAGTCCCCGAGGCTCGCGAGGACGTCGAAGGCGCTGGAGGCGAAGGAGGGTACGGGCACGCGCGTGGGACCGGAAAGACGAGAGGACGCTCGCCCTCACTTAGGGACGAAAGGGCGATTTCCCAAGCGCAGCGTCGCAGCCGCCGCAGACCGCCTCCTCCCCCGACCGGCCCCACCGCCCGCGCCGAGGCGCGGACTCCTCCCCGTCGGGGAGGAAGCAGGGCCGCGGATTACGCCCCCGCGTCGGCGAGCCCCTTGGGCGTGACGAACCGGTCGAGTCGGCCCTCACGCGGCACGACGTCGGCCCACCGCTCTGCGTCGAGATCGATCACCGCGATCGCGGCGGTGGGGAACTTCTGCTGCAGGCGCGCGAAGGCGTAGCGGTCGCCGTACCCGACGAGCGTGGACGCGAGGTCCTCCATGCCGGGATTGTGGCCCACCAGCATGAGCGTGCGCACGGCGTCGGGCGTCTCGCGCACGACGCCGAGCAGGCGCTCGGCCGGCGCCTCGTAGATACGGGGCTCCTCGCGCGTCTCGACCGGGCCGATGGCGGCGCCGGCGAGGCCGAAGGTCTCCTGCGTGCGCCTCGCGGACGAGACGAGCACGAGATCCGGCAGCAGCGCCTCCGCGGCGAGGTAGGCGCCCATGCGCGGGGCGTCGGCGCGTCCGCGCGCATCGAGCGGGCGGTCGTGATCGTCGACGCCGTCGGGATAGGCGGACTTGGCGTGGCGGAAGAGGATCAGGCGTCTCATCGCACCGGTGTAGCATGCACGTCGGCGTGCGAGGAGATCCTCGTCGCGCTCGGGCGGCGCGGGGCGTCAGATCTCCATGACGTCCGTCACGTGAACCGGCCACCTCCCCCGCCCCAGGAATACCGCGTCGACCCGGAACGACCAGCCCGTATCCGCCCAGCGATTGCGGCTGCGCCAGGCGCGGATCGCCTTGGCGAGGCGGCGGCGCTTCTGCGGGGTGACCGCCACGCGGGCGTCGTCGAGGGCGGCGCGGGCCTTCACCTCGACGAAGAGGACGACGCGCCCGCGGCGCATCACGAGGTCGATCTCACCGCCGGGCACCCGCCAGCGCCGGGCGAGCGGGCGCCAGCCCTTCAGCATCAGCGCCGCGAGCGCCCGCCATTCGGCGAAGGCGCCGTGCGCGAGCGCGCGGCGGCGGCGCGCGCGACCGACGTCGGCCGGAACCACGGGCGCCATCGTCAATCGCGCCAACGGGGGCGGTGGCCGCCCGCCTGGGCCGACGTGCCGCCGGGCTCGACGGAGATCTTCACCCTGTCGGAGGCCGGCTCCACGGCGATCTCGGTGCCCGCCCCCATGCCGAGGAGCGCGAAGGAGACCCCCATCAGCTCCTCGATCTGCGCGATCATCGCCGTCTCCATCATCGAGCCGAAGGCGAGCGCCTCCGTCTGCAGGCCGGTCTGGACCGGCCGCGGATCGGAGACCATGGTGACGACGGAGAGCGGCATCCTCGAAGCCCCGGCCCTGCGGCGCCGCTATCGAGCGGTACCGGCCCCGCATTGTCAAGCCGGCCGCGGTGCACGTCGCGCGCCCGGCGCCGGCACGCGCCCCTGGCCAAGGGCGACGGCACGCCATACCTATGACGAGGGCTCTCCACGCGGCGAGGCCCCACGGAGGCTCCATGATCCGGCTGATCCTCAACGGGCGCGAGACCACGCTCGACGTCGACCCCGAGATGCCCCTGCTCTGGGCGCTGCGCGACCATGCCGGGCTCACCGGCACGAAGTACGGCTGCGGCATCGCGCAGTGTGGCGCCTGCACGGTCCATCTCGACGGCGCGCCGATCCGCGCCTGCGTGACGCCGGTGTCCGCCGTCGAGGGCGCGGCGATCACCACGATCGAGGGACTCGACGGACCGGTCGCCGAGGCGGTGCGGGCGGCCTGGCGCGATCTCGACGTCGTGCAGTGCGGCTACTGCCAGTCCGGCCAGATCATGGCCGCGGTCGGCCTCCTCGCGCGCACCCCGTCCCCCACCGAGGACGACGTCGCCGCCGCGATGGACGGGAACCTCTGCCGCTGCGGCACGTACCAGCGCATCCGCGCCGCGATCGGCGACGCCGCGACCCGGCTCGGCTGAGGGCGGCCGACTCCGGCGTCAGCGCGCGCCGGCGAGGCGCGCCAGGTCCACCACCGGCTCGTCCCCCGCCGCGGCGCGGATGTTGCCGAAGAACTGCCGGGCGCTCTCGTGCCACGTGAAGGTCTCGCCGTAGGCGCGGCACCGGTCGCGGGGGATCTCGAGGGCGGCGAGGGCCGCCTTGCGCAGGTCGTGATCGAGGACGCCGCAGCCGCTCGTGCCGACGACGTCGAGGGGGCCGGTCACCGGGTATGCGGCGATCGGCAGGCCGGAGGCGAGCGCCTCGAGCAGCACGATGCCGAACGTGTCGGTGAGGCTCGGGAAGACGAAGACGTCGGCGCTGGCATAGACCTCGGCCAGCGCCTCGCCGGTGTGCGCGCCGATGAAGCGTGCGTCGCGATAGCGCCGCTCCAGATCGGGCCGGGCCGGGCCGTCGCCGACGATCACCTTCGTGCCGGGCAGGTCGAGCTTCAGGAAAGCCTCGAGGTTCTTCTCCACGGCGACACGGCCGACGTAGAGGAAGATCGGCCCCGGTGCATCGACCACGCGGCTCGCGCGCGGACGAAACAGCGTCGTGTCGACGCCGCGGCCCCAGCGCAGCACGTTCCTGAAGCCACGCTTGACCAGCTCCGCCTCGAGCGAATCCGTCGCCACCATGATGCCGCGGCCCGCGTTGTGGAACCGGCGGATGGCGCGGTAGACCCAGCGCTCCGGCACCGGCGCGCGGGCGGACACGTATTCGGGAAACCGCGTGTGGTAGCTCGTCGTGTAGGCGAAGTCGTGGGCGAGGCAGATGCGGCGCGTGGCGATGCCGATCGGGCCCTCGGTGGCGATGTGGATGTGCGTCGGCGCGAGCTCGGCGATCTTGCGCGCCACCGCGCGCGGGCGCGCCAGAGCGAGACGGATCTCCGGATAGGTCGGCATCGGCAGGGAGCGGAAGTCGAGCGGCGTCAGCAGCACGATCTCGGCGTCGAAATCCGCGGCGTGCGCGATCATCTGCTCGATCGAGCGCACGACACCGTTGATCTGCGGACGCCAGGCGTCCGTCGCGACGAGGAGACGCATCAGGCGACGGCTCGCGAGCCCGATGCGGACACCGACGCCGGCCCCCTCGCGGCTGCGGCGGCGACAGCGGCGCCGCCGTCCGTGCGCCGCGTGAGACGGGCGGGGCGCACGGGCTCGGGCAGCGGCTGCGGGGGCGCGCCGTCCGCGGCGGCGAGGGCCGCCGCCGTCTCGGCCCAGCGGACGAGCTCCAGCCGGCCGTCGTAGTGCTCGACGATCGCCGTGCAGCTCTCGACCCAGTCGCCGCAATTGAGGTAGCGCACGCCGTCGATCTCGCGCTGGGCCGCGTGGTGGATGTGGCCGCAAACGACGCCGGTGGCGCCGGAGCTGCGGGCCTCCTCCACAAGGAACTCCTCGAACTTGGAGATGAAGTTCACCGCGTTCTTCACCTTGAGCTTGGCCCAGGCCGAGAGCGACCAGTAGGTCAGGCCCAGCCGCCGGCGGATCACGTTGACGTAGGTGTTCGACAGAAGCGCCAGAGAGTAGGCCCAATCGCCGCGATGCGCCAGCCACTTGGCATGCTTGACCACGACGTCGAACTGGTCGCCGTGGATGACGAGCAGCCGCTCGCCCGCGGCGGTCTCGTGCAGGGCGCGCTCGCAGACCTCGATGCCGCCGAAATGGGCGCCGATATAGTCCCGCAGGAACTCGTCGTGGTTGCCCGGCACGTAGATCAGCCGGGTCCCCTTGCGCACCTTGCGGAGCAGCTTCTGCACCACGTCATTGTGGGACTGCGGCCAGAACCAGCCGCCCCGCAGCTTCCAGCCGTCGATGATGTCGCCCACGAGATAGATCACGTCGGCATCGTAGCGCCGCAGGAAGCCGAGCAGCAGGTCGGCCTGGCAGTCCCGCGTCCCCAGATGAAAATCCGAGAGGAACAACGTCCGAACGCGGATCGCTTGATCGTCGTCAGTCACTCTTCGGCTCCGCTCCGGCTGTTTGGGCGACAAGAACCGATTCTCCATTGCACTTTGATGACGCCGGCGGGCTCCGTCGTCCGGCAGCGATGATCCGACGCGGCCGCTGCTGGATCGACACCAGCAGGAGTTGACGGAGTGGGAGGCCTCGGAGGGTTCCATGCGCGGAGCGCGCAGCGGCGGCGTCGTCGACGACGCTTCCCGCCGGCGCTGCGTGCGTGCATAGATGCGGGCTCTTCCCCCGGAGCGGAATGCCGTGAAGCCCGCCCTCGGCGTCAGCCTCAAGATCCTCTCGGCCCTCGCCTTCACCTTGATGGCGGCGACGATCAAGCTCGCCTCCGAGCACTTCCCCACCGGCCAGCTGATCTTCTTCCGCTCCGCCTTCGCGCTGGTGCCGCTCGTCGTCTGGCTCGCGCTGACCGACACCGTGGTCAACGCCGTACGCACGCACAATCTCAAGGGACATCTCCTGCGCAGCATCATCGGCTCGACCGGGATGGTGCTCGGCTTCTCGGCGCTTGCCAACCTGCCGCTCACGGAGGCGGTGGCGATCGGCTACGCCGCGCCGCTCCTCGTCGTCGTGCTCGCCGCGCTCCTCCTGCGCGAGACCGTGCGCGCCTACCGCTGGAGCGCGGTCGCGGTGGGGCTCGTGGGCGTCCTGATCATGCTCTCGCCGCGCCTGGGAAGCGAGGCGTTGACGGAAGGCGCGTCGCTCGGCGCGCTCTTCGGCATCGGCGCCGCCTTCTGCACCGCGGGCGCGACGATCCAGGTCCGCCGCCTCACGGCGACGGAGCGTACCGGTGCGATCGTGTTCTACTTCAGCGCGGTGACGACGCTGATCGGCCTGTCGACGGTGTTCTTCGGCTGGGTGACGCCCACCCTCCCCCAGCTCGCCGTGCTGGTGGCGATCGGCATCCTCGGCGGCATCGGCCAGATCCTGCTCACCGAGAGCTACCGCTGGGCGGACGCGTCCCTCGTCGCGCCCTTCGAGTACACGACGATGATCTGGGCGACGCTGCTCGGCTGGTTCGTGTTCGGGCAGTGGCCGGAGCAGGCCGTGATCGCCGGGGCGGTGCTGGTGACGGCGTCGGGGATCTTCGTCATCTACCGCGAGCGCAAGCTCGGGCTCGAGCGCCGCAAGGAAGTGGAGATGTCCTCGCAGCGGCCCGGCTGAGGTCCGCCTGCGACGCCGCGGCACACGGCCTGGACTCCGCTGCCGCGAGGTGGTGGAAGAGGCGCGCCGCCCCCTCCGCCGAGACGCTCCCCTCGCATGACCGCCCTCCCCTCCACCGACGTCGACACCGCGTTCGCGCGCTACGAGGCCGTCCGCGCGCGCCTGCCGCGGGCGCGGTTCCCCACGGCGAGCCGCGAGGCCGCGACGCTGAGCGACGTCGCCGACGCCTACGACGTCTTCGTCCTCGACGCCTTCGGTGTCCTGAACGTCGGCGAGCGGCCGATCGCCGGCGCGGTGGGACGGGTGGCCGAGCTGCGCGCCCGCGGCAAGCGGCTCGTCGTCCTCACCAACGGCGCCACGCACCGGCGCATCGACGCGCTCGGCAAGTACGGCGCGCTCGGCTTCGATTTCGCCTCCGACGAGGTCGTGTCGAGCCGCGACGTCGCAGCCGCCGCCCTCGCGGCGAGGCCGGCCGGCATGCTCTGGGCCGCCGCAGCGGGTCCCGGCGCGCGCTTCGACGATCTCGGCGCGAGGGTCGCGGATCTCGCGGAGGACCCTGCGCTGCTCGATCGCGCCGACGGCTTCCTGCTGCTCTCCAGCGCCCGCTGGGACGCCGCCGCGCAGGAGCGCCTCGTCGCGGCGCTCGCCGCGCGCCCGCGGCCGGTCGTGGTCGCGAACCCGGACCTCGTCGCGCCGCGGGAGCACGGGCTGAGCCTCGAGCCCGGCTGGTGGGCGCACGACCTCGCCGATCGCACGGGCCTCGCGCCCGCCTTCTACGGCAAGCCCTACCCGGACGCCTTCCGCGCCGTGCGCGCTCTGCATCCCGACGTGCCGCCGGAGCGCGTCGCCATGATCGGCGACACCCTGCACACGGACGTCCTGGGCGGGCGCGCGGCGGGATTCGGTACGGTTCTGATCACTGCCCACGGCCTCTTCGCGGGGCACGACGCGCGCGGCTTCGTGGCCCGCTGCGGCATCGTGCCGGACGTGATCTGCGAGACGACCTGAAGGCGCGTCAGGTCCGCCGGGCTGTGACCGGCCCGCGCGCCTGCGCGAGCGCACCCTCGGAGAGCTCGAGGGCGAGGAAGCGCGCCGGATCGACGGGCCCGGGCATCGCCAGCCGTCCGCGCGGCACGGCGGCGAAGCCGAAGCGGCGGTAGTAGGGCTCGTCGCCGACCAGCAGCACGAGCCCGTGCCCGACGGTGCGCGCGGCGGCGAGCGCGCGGGTCATCAGCGCCGCGCCGATGCCGCGGCTCTCGAAGGCGGGCTCGACGGTGAGCGGCCCGAGGATCAGCGCCGGCACACGCCCCGCCCAGATCGGCGAGAGGCGCACCGAGCCGACGAGCAGCGTCCCCACGTTCGCGGTGAAGGAGAGCGCCGGATCGTGCGCCGCGCCTTCTCGCAGGCGATAGGCCGAGCGGGCGAAGCGTCCGGGCCCGAACGCGCGTTCGTGCAGCCGCTCGATGGCGTCGGTGTCGCCGGGGACTTCCGGCCGGATGGTGAGGGAGAGCTCGGTCATGGGCAAGGATCGCGGATCGGATCGCGGGAAGGGCGCGCGGTCGGGCGGCCAGGAGCGGGACGGATGGCGCAAACGCAAGCGGGGCGCGGCCGCCGCCGCGCGGTCAACGCGCTCGTCGTCGCTCGGCTCCCGCTCTCATCAGAACCTCCCCCACGCGCGGATCGACGCCACGCGCGATCGCTCTACCAGCCTCCCGGACGCGCGTCTACGTCGGCGCGTCTCGGGCGCCGCCCCCCCGCTCACCAGCGCGCGCCGATCTCGGCGCCGTCGGCGAGCTCGGCCAGCCGCCGCTTGGTGCCGGGCGTGACGTCGTCGGGCAGCGCGCGCAGGGCGAAGAAGCGCGCCTCGGCGATCTCGCGGGCACGGCGTTTCGAATCGTCGCGGGTGAAGTCCTCGACGACGTACACGAGCACGTGGTCGCGGTTCGAGACCGCGCTGTTGAAGAAGGCACCGTGCAGCCGCGCGGGGCCGGCGAGCGTGACGCCGGCTTCCTCCTCGAGCTCACGGGCGAGCGACTCGACCGCCGTCTCGCCGGGCTCGATGCCGCCGCCGGGCAGGTGCCAGCCGGGGGTATATGTGTGGCGCACGAGGAGGACCCGCTCGTCGGCGTCGAGCACGATCGCCCGCACGCCCATCGTCATGCCGCGGGTGATGCGCCACAAGACATGGAGCAGCATGCGCGGGACGCGCGGGAGCATGCGGTCGGTGTCGCGCTCGGGCATCATCCCCTCCAGGCCGCCCGTGCGCCCCCAGAACGTCGCCGTACCCGGCATAGCGCGCCGCGGGCTCGCGGGGAACGCCGTCTTCGCACGGTGCAGGGCGCCGCCGCGATCACGGCGTGGGCTCGGCCGCGGGGACCGGCGCCTCGACACGGCAGGCGAACCCCTCCGGCGCGAAGTCGAAGCGCACCGTGGCCTTCAGCTCGTTGCGCAGCACGCCCTCGATCATCCGGAGCCCGAAGCCCTGCCGCTCCGGCGGCGCGACCGCCGGTCCGCCGGTCTCCAGCCAGTCGAGGACGAGGCGCGGCTGCACTCCGTCCTCGATTCGCCAGACGAGGGCGATGCACCCCTCATCCGAGGACAGCGCCCCGTGCTTGCGGGCATTCGTGCACAGCTCATGGAGCGCCATCGTGACGTTGACCGCCTGCTTCGGCTCCAGCCGCAGGTACGGCCCGTCGAGCCGCAGGCGCTCCGGCTCCACCGCGCAGCCGGCCAAGGCCTCCCGCGCGAGCACCGCGAGCGGCGCACCGTCCCAGTTGCGCCGGGTGAGGACGTCGTGCGACGCCGCGAGCGCCCGCAGCCGACCCTCGAACGCGACGAGCCCGGCCCGCGGGTCTCCACCGTAGGCGAAGCTCTGGCGCGCGAGGCTCTGGACGAGGGCGAGCGTGTTCTTGACCCGGTGGTTGAGCTCGTCGACGAGCAGGACACGATGACGCTCGGCGCGTTTGCGCTCGGTGATGTCGGTCGAGATGCTGCCGACGCCGATCAAGGTGCCCTCGTCATCGCGCAAGGGGAACTTGGTGGAGATCGCATGGCGCACCTCCCCGCCCGCCGTGACCGCCTCCTCCTCGAAGGTCATCGGGCGGTTCTCCTGCAGGATACGCAGGTCGTTGGCGCTGTAGGGCTCGCCGCCGCCGAAGCGGTCGCGGTCCGTGAGCCCTATGAGGTCGGCCGGGCGAGCGATGCCGAAGGCGTCGAGGTAATGGCGGTTGGCCAGGATGTAGCGGCCTTCGAGATCCTTTGCGAAGGCGTAGCTGGTCGAGTTGTCGAAGAAGGCGCGCAGCAGCGCCTCCTCCGTCATCCGGCCCAGGACTGCCGCTCCCGCTCGTTCCTCTTCGTCGTCCAAGCGAATCGCCCCCAAGCGGCACATCGCCGCCCGTCCAGACTAGCGCCTCGCGCTCCGGGCCTGAAGCCGCGGCGCGGTCGCGGCACCGCGCAGCCGCTCAGAGCGGCTGCGCGCGCCAGATCTCGGCGGCGTATTCCGAGATCGTCCGGTCCGAGGAGAACCAGCCGATCCGCGCCGTGTTCAGGATCGCCATGCGCCACCAGGTCGGCTGGTCGGCCCAGAGGGCGTCGACCTCGCGCTGGGCCTCGTAGTAGGCGTCGAAGTCCGGCGCGACGAGGAAGTGGTCGTTGCGGTTGAGCGCCTCGATGATGGGGTCGAACCGCGTCGGGTCCTCGGGCGAGAACACGCCGGTCTCGATCTCGTAGAGCACGCGGGTGAGCCGGGTCGAGCGCTCGTCGGGCGAGAAGCCCGCCTTGCGCTTGGCCGTGACCTCGTCGGCCGTGAGGCCGAAGATCACGATGTTCTCCTCGCCCACGTGCTCGCGGATCTCGACGTTCGCCCCGTCGAGCGTGCCGATGGTGAGCGCGCCGTTGAGCGCGAGCTTCATGTTGCCGGTGCCCGAGGCCTCCATGCCCGCCGTCGAGATCTGCTCGGAGAGGTCGGCGGCGGGGATGATCGCCTCGGCGAGCGAGACGTTGTAGTTGGGCAGGAACACGAGCTTGAGCCGGTCGCCGACCACCGGATCGGTGTTGATCACGCGGGCGACGTCGTGGGCGAGCTTGATGATGAGCTTGGCCTGCGTGTAGCTCGCCGCCGCCTTGCCGGCGAAGATCTTCACGCGCTTGGGCCAGGACCGCTCGGGATTGGCCTTGATCGCGTGGTAGAGCGCCACGGTCTCGAGCACGTTGAGCAGCTGGCGCTTGTACTCGTGGATGCGCTTGATCTGCACGTCGAACATCGCGGTCGGATCGACCCGCCAGCCGGTGCGCTGCGCGATGATCTCGGCGAGCGCCTCCTTGTTGGCGTGCTTCACGGCGGCGTAGCGGGCCTGGAAGCCCGGATCGTCGGCATGCGCCTCGAGCCCGCGCAGCGCGCCGGGATCGTCGAGCACGCGCTCGCCCAGCGTCTCGACGAGGAGCGACGTCAGCGCCGGGTTGCACTGCTGCAGCCAGCGCCGGAATGTGACGCCGTTGGTCTTGGAGACGATGCGGTCCGGGAAGAGCGCGTGCAGGTCGGCGAACACCGTCTCGCGCATCAGCTCGGTATGCAGCGCCGAGACACCGTTGACCTTGTTCGAGCCGAGGAAGGCGAGGTGGCCCATGCGCACGCGCCGGCCGTGGGATTCGTCGATCAGCGAGACCGAGCGAATCAGGTCCTGATCCTGCGTCGCGCCACGCGAGACCGCCTCGAGATGGTGCCAGTTGATGCGGTAGATGATCTCCATGTGGCGCGGCAGCAGGCGCTCCATGAGCTGCACCGACCAGGTCTCGAGCGCTTCCGGGAGGAGCGTGTGGTTGGTGTAGTTCAGCGTCTGCCGGGTCAGCCGCCAGGCGTCGTCGTAGGCGAAGCCGTGGACGTCGATGAGCAGCCGCATCAGCTCCGCCACCGCGATCGCCGGGTGGGTGTCGTTGAGCTGGATCGCGGCCTTCTCGCCCAGGTTCTCGAGCGTGCCGAAGGCCTGGACGTGGCGGCGCACGAGGTCCTGCAGCGACGCGGCGGTGAAGAAGTACTCCTGGCGCAGGCGCAGCTCGTACCCGGCCGGCGTCGCGTCCGACGGGTAGAGCACCCGCGAGATCGCCTCGATGCGCGCCCGCTGCGCCATCGCGCCGACATAGTCGCCGTGATTGAAGGCCTCGAGCGCGATCGGGTGCGGCGCCTTGGCCGCCCACAGGCGCAGCGTGTTCACGTGTGCGCCGCGCCAGCCGACGACGGGCGTGTCGTAGGCGGCGGCGAGCACCTTCTCGCCCGGATGCCAGACGCGGCGCACCGAGCCGTCGTCGCGCGGCTCGTCGACGACGTGGCCGCCGAAGCCGATCTCGTAGGCGACCTCGGGCCGCTCGAACTCCCACGGATTGCCGAAGGACAGCCAATCCTCGGGGATCTCGCGCTGCCAGCCGTCCGAGACCGCCTGCTTGAACAGCCCGTAATCGTAGCGGATGCCGTAGCCGTAGGCCGGGAGCTTGAGGCTCGAGAGGCTCTCGATGAAGCAGGCGGCGAGGCGCCCGAGGCCGCCGTTGCCGAGCGCCGCGTCGGGCTCGGCCTGGCGCAGGCGATCGAGATCGACCCCGAGCGGGGCCAGCGCCTCGCGGGCGGTCTCGATGAGCCCGAGATTGCCGAGCGCGTCGAACAGCATGCGCCCGATCAGGAACTCGAGCGAGAGGTAGTAGACCCGCTTCTTGCCGCTGGCGTAGGTCCGTCGCGTCGAATCGATCCAGCGATCGACGATGCCGTCGCGCAGGGCGAGGATCGTCGCCACGAGCCAGTCGTGCTCGCTCGCGCGGCTCGAGTCCTTGCCGACGGCGTAGAGCAGCTTCCGGAGGATGGCCTCCCGAAACACGGCGGGGTCGACGATCGCGTCGATCGCGGGCGCGCCGGCGGGCAGCGGGCCGTGGCCCACGGTGGCGGGCGCGGGAGCGGCGCCGGCTGCGGACGCCGCCGCAGCGGCCGCGCTCGCCGAGGCCGAACCGGACGTCGCCTTCCGCGGCTTGCGGGCGGGTTTCGCGTCGGCACGGGAGGCGGTCGCCACCTCGACCGTCGCCTCGGCTTCGACGCTGGTCACGCCGTCGTGCTTGCGCGTGGGGGAGCGCTTCAGGTTCTGATCGACCACAGACATCGTCCTCTTGCAGGCTCGTGCCGCGCGCCTGCGGGCGCGGATCCGGCTACGGATGCCGCCCTCGAACGCCGCCGCGATGGCGGAATCGGGGCGCGGGGGCGACGCACGTCGTCGCACCGGGCCGGCATGCGCACCGGCCCCTCCCCGTCGGCGCGGAGTGGAACAGCGGCGCGCGCGGATGTCAAACCCGCTCGAGCCGCCGACGCGGCCTTTTGCGCCACGGTGTTGCGGGAATGTCGAACGCGGCCTTGAATCGTTTCGCAAAAATCTCGGCACCAATGCCGAGCATCCGCAATCGCCCTGACGTCAACCGGCGTCCGCGGCGGACCCGACCGCGCGCGGCGCCGTCGCCATCAGACCGTCGTAGAGCCCGCGCATGCGCTCGCGCCAGGCGGGGACCGGGTCGTCGTCGGCGAGCGGGTCGAAGGCGCTGATCGCGTGCGCCCACTGGAAGCTCCCCGCGATCGCGTAGTCGGCGTAGGCGGGACGCTCGCCGGCGAGGAAGGGCGCCTCGCCCAGCGCGGTGCGCAGTGGCGCGAGGCTCGCGCGGAACGCGCCGAGCCGCTCCTCGCGGCCGGCCTGGACGTCCTCGAGCCGCGCGCCGAAGCGCGCCTCGCGGCTCTCGCGGAAGTAGGCGGCGTCCTCCCCGTCGAGCGCGGCCCAGATGTCGGCGACGACCATGCGCGCGAGCCCGGCGTTGAGCACCCCGTCCGCCCAGGCCGCCACGAACCGCGCAGCCGCGACGCCGCCGGGAAACAGCGTCGGCGCGTCCCGGTAGGTCTCGTCCAGGTAGCGGGCGATGGCGAAGCTGTCCGTCACCACCCGCTCGCCGTCGACGAGGACCGGCACCCTGCCCTGCCCGGAAAAGCCCAGCGCCTCGCGCTCGGTGAAGCGCCAGGGCCGCGCCTCGCAGGCGACGCCCTTGTGGGCGAGCGCTAGCTTCACCCGCCAGCAATAGGGGCTGAGCCGCACGGCGGGGTCCGCCGCGCACAGGTCGTAGAGGACGCGTGCCGCCATGCCCGCCGCCTCAGCGCTTGAGGGAAGCGGCCGTCTGCCCGAAGAGGATCTTCTTGTCCTCCTCCGACATCGGCTGGCCGGAGGGGCGGACCTCCTCGCCCTTGGCGTAGGCGCGGATCGTCGCCGGCCGCTCCTTGATGGCGTGGAACCAGCGCTTCAGGTTCGGGAAGTCGTCGAGGTCCTGTCCCTGGCGCTCGTAGGGAACGATCCACGGGTAGGACGCCATGTCGGCGATCGTGTAGGCGTCGCCCGCCATGAACTCACGGTCCGCCAGGCGCCCGTCGAGCACGCCGTAGAGCCGGTTCGTCTCCTTGACGTAGCGATCGATGGCGTAGGGAATCTTCTCGGGCGCGTACTGCTTGAAATGGTGGTTCTGCCCGAGCATCGGCCCGAGCCCGCCCATCTGCCAGAACAGCCATTGCAGCGTCTCGGCCCGCCCGCGGACGTCGGTGGGCAGGAACTTGCCCTCCTTCTCCGCGAGATAGACCAGGATCGCCCCCGATTCGAACACCGACACCGGCGCCCCGCCGCCGGCAGGCGCGTGATCGACGATCGCAGGCATGCGGTTGTTGGGGGCGATCTTCAGGAAGTCCGGGGCGAACTGCGCGCCCTTGCCGATGTCGATCGGCTTGATCGCGTAGGCGAGGCCGGTCTCCTCGAGAAACATCGTGATCTTGTGGCCGTTGGGGGTCGGCCAATAGTACAGGTCGATCATGGGGGATCCTCGGGCGTGGGGAGCGCCGGCGGGGATGACCGCGCGGCGGATTCGTGGGCGGGAGATTAGGGGAGGATGCGGGGCGGGGCAAGGGTCGAGGGGCGCACGATCGGGTGAGGGTCGACGCCTGTACCGTGTGTGGTACACTCCGACCGAGGAGATCCCACCCATGCATCAGCCCATCGGCTCGACCTTCGACTCCTTCCTCGAGGAGGAGGACATCGCCCCGGAGGCGCGGGCGCATGCGATCAAGCGCGTGCTCGCCTGGCAGATCGAGGAGGCGATGCGGGCCGAGGGACTGTCGAAGAGCGCCATGGCGCGGCGGATGAAGACGAGCCGCGCCCAGCTCGACCGGCTGCTCGACCCGGGCAACGACAAGGTCCAGCTCGACACGCTCCAGCGCGCCGCGGCGGCGGTGGGCCGGCGGCTGACGATCGAGCTGTCGTAAGCCCCCCTCACCCAACCCCCACCCGCCGATAAACCCCCTCGTACCCCCGCACCGAACCGTCCCACCCCATCGGGCGGGTCATCGCCGCGCGGCGCATCGACATCAGGCGGGAGCGGGCGCGGAAGGCGTCGAGCGCGCGGCGGATGGCGTCGAGGAAGGCCGGCAGGCTCGGGCGGTCGAAGAGGAAGCCGGTGACGCCGTCGTCGATCGTGTCGGCGAGGCCGCCGGTGCGGGTCGCGATCGGCAGCGAGGCGAAGGCCTGGGCGTACATCTGCGAGAGACCGCAGGGCTCGAAGCGCGAGGGCATCAGCAGGAAGTCCGAGCCCGCGTACATGCGCCGCGCGCGGACCTCCTCGTAGCCGATGTCGACGCCGACCATGCCCGGGTGGCGGCGCGCCAGCGCCCGCAGCTCGCTCTCGAAGCGGCCCTCCCCGCGGCCCGTCACCACGATCTGCCCGCCGTCGGCGACGATCGCCTCCGCCGCGTCGATGGAGAGGTCGACGCCCTTCTGGTGGACGAGCCGCGAGATCACCGCGAAGAGCGGCCCGCCGGTCTCGGAGAGGCCGAAGGCGCGGCGCACGGCGGCGGCGTTCGCCGCCTTGCCGTCCCAGGCGTTGAGCGCGAACGGGCTCTCGAGGTGCGGGTCGGTCGCCGGGTCCCAGCTCGCGTCGATGCCGTTGACGATGCCGGTGAGCCGGCCCTGCTCGGCGCGGAGGCGAAGCAACCCGTCGAGCCCGCAGCCGAGCTCCGGCGTCGTGATCTCATGGGCGTAGGTCGCAGACACGGTGGTGACGTGGTCGGCGTAGGAGAGGCCCGCCTTGAGGAAGGAGAGCTTGCCGTGGAACTCGACGCCGTCGAGCCCGAAGGCGTCCTTGGGCACGCCGAGCCGCTCCATGCGGGCGGGCGAGAACAGGCCCTGGTAGGCGAGGTTGTGGATCGTGATCACCGAGGGCACCCGCACGCCCTCCCAGTGCGCGTAGGCCGCGGCGAAGCCGGTCGGCCAGTCGTTGAGGTGCATCAGGTCGGGTCGCCAGCCCGGCGCGCCGGCGCCGCGTGCGATCTCCACCGCGGCGAGGCCGAGCCGGGCGAAGCGGATGTCGTTGTCGCGCCAGTCCACCCCGTCCGCGTCGCCGTAGGGCGTGCCCTCGCGGTCGAACAGCTCGGGGGCGAGCACCACGTAGATCACGAGCCCGTCGGGCGTGACGAGCTCGCCCAGCGCGCAGGCCGGCACCCCGCGATGGGCCGGCAGCCGCGCGACCACGCGGATCTCGGGATGCGCCGCGACGATCTCGCGATAGCCGGGGATGAGGACGCGCGCGTCGATGACACCGCGCATCGCCCGCGGCAGGGCGGCGGAGACCTCGCCGAGACCGCCGGCCTTGACGAAGCCCGTCATCTCCGGCGTGACGAACAGGACGCGCGTCTGACGGCGGGCACGCGCCTCGGCGCGCGAACGCTTCGCCGCGGCACCCTGCGGCTCGCCCGACCTGTCGGCCGCCATCCGCGCGGGTGCGGTGCTCATCGGTTCACCCCTCGATTTCCGGACGTCACATGAGACGTTAGTGCAACGCGCGAAGCGGCGCCATGGCTTTGGTGCCGCATCGCGCAAACCGCGTGCACGAATGCGAGGCTCGCATCGGTATCTCTCCCGAGTGTGGATAACGAGCATAACCGGGAGAGCCGATCGTATCCGCCCGTGGCGGCGCGCGCCCGCGCTATGGTCCGCACGAGCTCGGCGTTCCAGGAGGTGCGTTTTCCCCCCGGTGGCGTATTCGCCAGTGGCGTATCACCCAGTGTCGTATCACCCAGTGTCGTATCCCCCAATGGCCTTTTCCCAAGTGGCCTTTTGCCAAGTGGCCTTTTGCCCAGTGGCGTTCGTCCCATCAGCGTTCCCCCGCTGGCATGTCGCCAGTGGCGTTCCCCAAGTGGCGTTCCCCCAGTGGCGTTCCCCCAAAGACGTGAGGCCGACGTCCCGGACGTGCGGCCGACGGAGGATGACGGTCGTGCTCGACAGGGAGATGACGAATCGCGCGCCACCCGCGCGGCGCGGCGCGCGTGGCGCGACCGCTCGCGGCGCGCACGCGCCACGTCCGGTGCATGCGACCGACGGCGCCGACGCCGCCCCGCGCCGGCACGAGGTGGTCGTGCAGGGCATGCGCATCTCGCTGCCGGCGCTGCGCTTCATGGAGATCCCGCCGCCGGGACCGCTGCGCCGCTAGCGGCGATCTCATCGGCCGCGAGCCGCTCGAGGACAGGGATGCTCTCCCCCATCGCGAGCCCGCGCGCGCGGTTGGGCGCGTTGCCGTCCCGCGCGCGCCGGTAGACGCCCTGGAGAATCGCCGCGAGGCGAAACAGCGAGAACACGACCGCGTAGCGCCAGTGCGGCAGCGCGGAGAGGCCGCGCCGGCGCATGTAGGCCTCGAGATAGGCCGCGTCCTCCGGCAGGCCGAGGTCGGCGCGGTCGACTCCGCCGAGCCCGGCGAAGGCCGCCCCCTCCGCCGGCAGCCGCCATTGCACGACCTGATAGGCGAGATCCGCCAGCGGATGGCCGAGCGTCGACAGCTCCCAGTCGATCAGCGCGACGACGCGCGGCGCGTCCGGAGCGAGGATCATGTTGTCGAGCCGGAAGTCGCCGTGCACCAGCGCGGCCGGCGCGTCGTCGGGAGCGGGCTCGGCCTCGAGCCAGGCGATGGTCTCGTCGAGGAGCGGGCGCGGCGCGGTCTCGCTCGCGCGGTAGTTCTCGATCCAGCGCCGGGTCTGGCGGGCGAAGTAGCCGCTCGGCCGGCCGAAATCCGCGAGCCCCAGCGCCTGCGGATCGAGCCCGTGCAAGGCGGCGAGGGTGGCGTTCATGGCGTCGTAGACGCGCCCGCGCGCGTCCGGCGCGAAGCCCGGCAGGCGCGGATCGTGCACGACCCGCCCCTCGACGTGATTCATGACGTAGAACATCGTGCCGGCGACGTCCGGGTCGGTACACAGGCAGCGCACGCGCGGCACCGGGACGGAGCTCCCGGCCAGGGCGGCCATGACGCGGTGCTCCCGGTCGACCGCGTGCGCGCCCTTCAGGAGCACGCCCGGCGGCTGGCGGCGCAGCACGAAACGGCCGCCGTCGGCCTCGATCAGGAAGGTCGGGTTCGACTGCCCGCCCGCGAGCGGCGCCATCGCGCGCAGGCGCCCGAAGCCGGGGATGGCCTGCGCGAGAAAGGCCTCGATCCGCGCGGCGTCGCGCGCGAGCGGCGCGCCGGCGCCCTCCCCGTCCCGAAGATCGTCCACGCGCGCGCCTCGCTCCTATCGGGCCCCGCCGGCCTCACGCGCGGGAGAGGATAGAGCGCCTTTCGCGCCCGCGCCAACCGGCGCGCCAACCAGCGCGCCGGCCCGCGTGCCGGGTGCGAGCGCGCGCAGTGCGTTGAGGATCGCCGCGACGTCGATCGCCTCCTGCAGGAGCGCGCCCTCGACGGGCGTCAGCCAGCCGAGTGCGGCGGCGATCATCCCGGCGACCGACAGGCCGATCCCGAGCGCGACGCTCTGGAGAGCGATGGCCCGTGTGCGCCGGGCGATGGCGCGCGCCTCGGCGACGGGCTCGAGCCGGTCGACCAGAACCACGGCATCCGCCGCCTGCGCGGAGGCGGCTGCGCCGCGGGCACCCATCGAGATTCCGACGTCGGCCGCCGCGAGGGCGGGCGCGTCGTTGACGCCGTCGCCGAGCATGACGACGGGGCCGTGGGCGCGCTCGCGGATCACGACCGCGACCTTGCCGGCGGGCGTGCACTCGGCGTCGATCGCGTCGATCGGCAGGCCGGCGAGGAGCGCGCGGGCGACGGCCTCGCGGTCGCCGGTGGCCAGCACGAGCCGCGCGAACCCGCCCTCCCCGCGCAGGGCGGCCAGCAGGTCCTCTACGCCCGGCCGCAGCCGATCGGCGAGGACGAGCTCGGCGGCGTCCGCGCCGTCGAGGGCGACGCTCGCCCGCACGGCGCCGGGCGGATCGCCGGCCCGCGCGGGGGCACCCGCGACGCCGACGAGCCGACCCTCGACGCGCCCGGCGAGCCCGTCTCCCGCCGCCTCGACGACATCCGTCGGCGTGGCCAGCGCCAGGCCGCGCGCGCGGGCGGCGGAAACGAGGGCGCGCGCCGCAACATGGCTCGAGGCCTGCTCCAGCGAGGCGGCGAGCCGCAGGATCTCGGCCTCGTCGGCACCGTGGCGCGCGCCGTCGGCAACGAGGATTCGCTGCAGCTCGGGCGTCCCGGCGGTGAGCGTGCCGGTCTTGTCGAGCACGAGCACCCGCGCCGCGGCGAGCCGCTCGAGCGCGCCGCCGCCCTTGACGAGCACGCCCGCCTCCGCCGCGCGCGAGAGCCCCGACACGATCGCGACGGGCACGGCGAGGATCAGCGGGCACGGCGTCGCCACGACGAGCACGGCGAGCGCGCGGATCGGGTCGCCGCTCGCGAGCCAGGCGGTGCCGGCGATCGCCAGCGTGAGGCCGAGGAAGAGAATCGCCCAGCGGTCGGCGAGGCGCGCCATGGGTGCCTTCTCGGCCCGCGCCGCCTCGACGAGCCGCACGATGCCGGCGTAGGTGCTCTCGCTCGCCTCGCGCTCGGCGACCAGATCGAAGGCCTCGCCGAGGTTGCCCGCGCCGCTCAGCGCGCTCGCGCCGGCCTCGAGGCGGATCGGGAGCGGCTCGCCGGTGAGCGCCGATACGTCGAGGAGCGCGGTGGCTCCGGGCGCGACACGCCCGTCGACGGGCAGCGTGTCGCCCTTGCGTACGAGGAGCCTGTCACCGATGCGGACCGCGTCGAGCGTGATCTCGGCGAGCCCGTCGGGTTCGTGGCGCAGGGCGGAGCGCGGCGCGCGCGCGAGGAGCGCCGTCATGCGGCGCCCCGCCCGGCCCTCCGCATAGGCCTCGAGGAACTGCCCGCCGGCGTACATCACCGCGACGACGGCGCCCGCCAGGGGCTCGCCGAGCAGGAGCGCGCCGCCCATCGCCAGAGCGGCGACGATGTCGAGGCCGACGTCTCCCCGGCGCAGGCTGGTGACGATCTCGAGGAGCAGCGCGGCGAGGACGGGCGCCGTCGCGGCGTAGAGCGCCGCGGCCCCCAGCCACGGCGACGTGCCGAACGCCGGCGCGATCAGCCCCGCCGCGAGCCCGCCCGCGGCGATCGCGAGGAGCGCGAAGCGCACGCGCCCGCGCCGCCCCGCGAGGATGTCGCGGAGCGGCGAGAGCCCGCCCTCGGCGGGGAGGGTGGTGGAAACGGGGGAAGGCATCGGGCCACGACCGTTCGGAGGATATCCAGCTCGGAACGGTTCTAGCCTACATCCGTGCCGACGCCTTGCGAAACCTCGAACCGGCACGGACGCGTTCACACGGTGCGCCGGCTCAGCTGGTCCGGCTCAGTTGGCGTCGTCGCCATCCTCGTTCATGGTGAGTGCGACGAAGCGCACCTCGCCGGCGGCGTCGGAGACGAGGAGCAGCGCCGAGCGGCGGCCCTCCGCGCGCAGGGCCTCGATGCGATCCGCCACTTCCCGCGGCGTCGCCACCGGCTCCTGGCCGACCTCCAGGATGACGTCGCCCGCGCGGATCTGCCGCTCGGAGGCGGCCGAGAGCGGCTCGACCTCGGTCACGACCACGCCGTCGACGTCGTCGGCGATCGAGTAGCGCGCGCGCAGCTCGTCGGTGATCTCGGAGAGCTCCATGCCGAGCGCCTGGCGCACCGCGGCGGGCGCGTCCTCGGTCGTCGGCGAGTCCGGCGCGCTCGCCTCCGCGACGCCCTCCTCCTGGAGGCGGGCGATCGTCACGTCGAGCGTCAGGGGGCCGCCGTCGCGGATCACCTCGACGGCGACCTCCTTGCCCACGGGCGTGTTCGCGACGATGCGGGGCAGGTCGCGCGAACTCTCGACGGCGACGCCGTCGAAGCGCACGATCACGTCGCCCATCTCGATGCCGGCCTCCTGGGCCGGCCCGGCCGGATCGACGCCGGCGACCAGCGCGCCGCGCGCCTCGTCGAGGCCGAGCGCGTCCGCCGTCGTCTCGTCGATCGACTGGATGCGCACGCCGAGCCAGCCGCGGCGGGTCTCGCCGAACTCCTGGAGCTGCTCGATGACCGGCAGCGCGGTGGCGGTCGGGATCGAGAAGCCGATGCCGACCGATCCGCCCGTCGGCGACAGGATCGCCGTGTTGATGCCGACGACCTCGCCACGCATGTTGAACAGCGGCCCGCCGGAATTGCCGCGGTTGATGGCCGCGTCCGTCTGGATGTAGTTGTCGTAGGGGCCGCTCGCGATGTCGCGGGCGCGCGCCGAGACGATGCCGGCGGACACCGAGCCGCCGAGCCCGAACGGGTTGCCGATCGCCACGACCCAGTCGCCGATACGCATCTCTTCCGAATCGCCGAAGGGCACGAAGGGCAGCTCGACGTCCGCCTCGATCTTCAGCACGGCGAGGTCGATCGCCGAATCGGTGCCGACGACCTCGGCCTCGTAGGTCGTGCCGTCCGGGAAGACGACCTCGATCTCGTCGGCGTCGCCGATGACGTGGTTGTTCGTGACGATGACGCCCGAAGCGTCGATGACGAAGCCGGAGCCGAGCGAGTTCGAGCGCCGCGGCATGCGTGGGGCGCTCTCGCCGCGGCGGTTGAAGAATTCCTCGAACAGGTCCTCGAAGGGCGTGCCGGGGGGGAGCTGCGGCATGAAGCGCTCCTCCACCTCGGCCGTGGTCGCCGCCTGGATGTTGACGACGGCGGGCATGACGCGGTCGACGAGGTCGGCGAAGCTCTCCGGCGCGTCCGGGAACGGCCGCGGGGCGATCTGCTGGGCGGGCGCGACCTGCGCCGTCTGCGCGAGCGGCGCCGAGAGCGGCGTCGCCGCGAGCGCCGTGGCCGTCGCCGCGAGGACGAGCGTGCGTGCGAGCCCCCGCTCGCCGGATCCGAACGTCCTGCCCGCGCGGGCGGCGAGCCGAGAGACGGCCTCGTACATGAGAAGAACCTCACTTGATGACGGCGACGATCGGCGACCGTGGGCGCCGATCCCGGCGGGAACGTGACGCGAGCCCGCTCGCGCGAAGCTTTCGGAAGGATCGGCCGCGAGCCGGCGCCGGTCAAGTCGGCGCGGGGCCGCGCCCGGCGCCGCCTCGCCCGCCCGCCCGCATCACCCCCGGATCAGCCAGACGATCGCCACGCCGACGATCGCCGAAGCGATGCCGACGAGGCGCATGCGGTCGGCCGGGGTCTCGGCCGCTGCGATCATCGCGCGCTTCACGCCTTCGGGAAAGGCCGCGAACAGGAGGCCCTCGACCGCGAGGACGAGGCCGAGGGCGACGACGAGATCCGTCATGAGGCAGCGATCATGGGAGCGATCATGGACGGCCGATCAGGTTCCGGTGCGAGACGGGTCCCTCACTGCGCCAGCGCCGGGGCGGGCGCCACCGCCGTCGCCGGAACGACGTCCGTGGCGTCCTCGTCCGCCGCCTCCGCGGGGAGCTCGATCGGTGCGGGCACCGAGCCCGTGCCGTCCGCCGGAGCGGCGGGGGCGGCCGGAGCCGCGCTCACCGGGCCGGGAGCGGCGCCGGCGCCGGCGGGCGGCGGCAGCGCGCCCTCTTCGCCCGCGCGCCGGCCCGACGGGTCGGCGAAGAAGCGGAAGAACTCCGAATCCGGCGAGAGCACGATGCGCGTCTCGGCATTCTCGTTACGCATCAGCGCCTGCTCGTAGGCCTGCATCGAGCGGTAGAAGGCGAAGAATTCCGGATCGACGCTGAAGGAGCCGGCGAGGATGCGGTTGCGTTCCGCATCGCCCGCGCCGCGCAGCTCCTCGGCCGTGCGGTTCGCCTCGGCGATGATGACGGTGACGTCGCGATCCGCGCGGGCGCGGATCGAGGCGGCGCGCTGGGCGCCCTGGGCGCGCAGGTCCGCGGCTTCGCGCTCGCGCTCCGTCTGCATGCGGCGGAAGACGGCCTCGGAGTTCGCCGGCGGCAGGTCCACGCGGGTGAGGCGCACGTCGATGATCTCGATGCCGAGCGAATCCGCCTGGCGGTCGACGATCTCCTGGATGCGCAGCATCAGCTCGACACGGTTCGTGCGGATGATCTCCGGGAACGACGCATTGGCGAGCACGTTACGCATCGCGGAGTTGATGAACGACTGGAGCCTGGCACGCGCGTTCTCGATGTTGTTCACCGACTGGTAGAACTGCAGCGGATCGACGATGCGGTAGCGCGAGAAGGCGTCGACCTCGAGGTTCTGCCGGTCGGCGGAGAGCACCGTCTGCGGCGGGATGTCGAGCGACAGCACGCGCTTCTCGACGGGGAGTACCACGTCGATGAAGGGCGCCTTCATGTAGAGGCCGGGCTCGGTGATGACGTTGCGCACCGCGCCGAAGCGCAGCACGACGGCCTGCTCGGTCTCGCGGACGGTGAACAAGGACGCCCAGGCGACGACGATCGCGACGACCAGGACGATGATCGCGCCGAGACGGACGATCGGGTTTCTCATCGCGTGGCTCCCTGGGTGTCGAGGCGGCGCTGGATCTCCGGCAGCGGCAGGTAGGGGACGACGCCGCTGCCGCCGGCGCCGTTCTGGTCGATGAGCACCTTGTCGGTCTGCCCGAAGACGCGCTCCATCGTCTCGAGGAAGAGGCGATCGCGGGTGATCTGCGGCGCGTTCGCGTACTCGGCGTAGATCTGGTTGAAGCGCGAGGCCTGGCCCTCGGCTGCGTTGACGACCTGCTCGCGGTAGGCTTCGGCCTGCTGGACGATCCGCGCGGCCTCGCCTCGCGCCTCCGGCACGACGCGGCTCGCGTAGGTCTCGGCCTCGTTCTGGAGGCGCACCAGGTCCTGCTGAGCGGCGTTGACGTCGAAGAACGCCTCGCGGACCTGCGCCGGCGGCACGGCCGCCTGCAGCTGCACGACGCGCACCAGCACGCCCGCGCCGTACTGCTCGAGCGACTGCTGCATGAGCTGCTCGACCTCGGCGGTGATCTCGCCCTGCTCGGTCGTGAGGATCGCCTGGATGTCGCGCCGGCCGATGACCTCGCGCATCGAGGACTGCGCGATCGAGTCGATCGTGCCCTCGGGATCGGCGATGTTGAAGACGAAGTTCGCCGCGTTGGCGGGATCGATCTGCCACTGCACGTCGAAGTCGATGTCGACGATGTTCTCGTCGCCGGTCAGCATCAGCGACTCGTCGAGGACGTCGCGCTGCTGGCCCTGAGCGACGGATCGGTAGCCCACCTCGGTGCGGTTCACCTGGGTGACGTTTGGCTTGAGCACTTCGCCGATCGGATAGGGAAAGTTGTAGTTCAGGCCCGGCGCCGTCTGGCCGACGAACCGGCCGAAGACGAGGTTGAGGCCGACCTCGTTGGGGCGCACCGTGTAGAAGCCGGTGAGCAGCCACACCGCGAGGACCGCGACGAGAATGAGGGCGATCCCCTTGCCGCCGAGCCCGCTGCCGCCGCCCGGAACGATGTTGCGCAGCCGATCCTGGCTGCGGCGCAGGATCTCCTCGAGGTCCGGCTGGTTGCCGCCGCCGGCAGGGCCGCCGCCTCCGCCGCCGCCCCAGGGGCCTCCCGACCCGCCGCCGCGCTGGCCCCAAGGTCCTCCCGACCCGCCGCCGCTCTGGTTGCTCCAAGGCATGATGCGCCTTTCCCTCTCGTCAGCAACGATGAATAACAGGTTCGACGTGTATTTCCGATCCCGCGGGCGGAGCATCGAATCCTGCCCCGACCCACGACCGCCAAGCCTCACGCCCCGCTTCAGGTGGGTTCTGGCGCGCGCGAAGTCAACCGGAAACGAGCGCCGCGCGGCGCTCTAAATCAATGAAAGCGAAGGCATGTTCGTCGTCCGGGCCCGCGGGGTGGGCCTGGTGTCGCACCTCCCGGAAGGCTCCCGCGTCGTAGCCGGGGAAGACGGCGTCGCCCTCGGGCTCCGCCTCGACCCGCGTCAGATACAATTTCGTCGCGTAGGGCAGCGCCAGCGCATAGACCTCCGCGCCGCCTGCGACCACGATCTCGCTCGAGCCCATGCGCGAGGCGATCGTGTCGGCCATGGCCATCGCCGTGTCGAAGCTCTGCGCGGTGTGCACGCCGGGATGAGCGAAGCCGCGGTCGCGGGTGAGCACGACCGTCTCGCGGCCCGGCAGCGGCTTGCCGATGGACTCGAAGGTCTTGCGGCCCATGATCAGCGGCTTGCCCATCGTGAGCGCCCGAAAGCGCCGCAGGTCGCTGCGCAGGCGCCAGACGAGCTGGTTGTCGCGGCCGATCACGCCGTTGCGCGCGACGGCGGCGACGAGCACGATCGGCCTCACGACGTCGCCTCCGGGACCGGCGCGCCGGAAAGCGCCGCGAGCGGCGCACCCGTCACGCGCATCGTCGTCCACCCGTCGAGCGGGACGGCGCCGATCGTGCGATAGAACGCGATCGACGGCGCGTTCCAGTCGAGCACGCGCCACTCGAGGCGCGCGAGGCCCTCGGCCCCGCAGCGCGCGGCCAGACGGGCGAGCAGCGCCTCGCCGATGCCCCGCCGCCGCGCGCGCTCGCGCACGAAGAGGTCCTCGACGAAGATCCCGTGGCGGCCGCGGAAGGTGGAGAAGGTGTAGAACCACAGCGTGAAGCCGACGGGCTCGCCGTCCCACTCCGCGAAGTCGCAGGACACGCGCGGGCGCTCGCCGAAGAGGGCCTCGTCGAGCATCGCCTCGGTGGCGTCCAGCTCGTGCTCGAGCCGCTCGTAGCGGGCGAGCTCGCGCACGAAGGCGTGGACGAGGGGCGCCTCTCCCGGGCGCGCGGGCCGGATGCGCAAGCTCATGCCGCATCGTCCCCGACGACGGCGACGGCGCGGCGCGACCAGCGATGCTCCGCGAGCGCCTTCAGCAGGCAGTCGGCGCAATCGGCGCGGCTCACCGTGCCGCCCCGGAACCCGGCGAGGTCCTCGACGACGCGGTAGGTGCCCGTGTAGGGCCCGTGCGTCAGCACGACGGGGCGGATGATCGTCCAGTCCCGGTCGCTCGCGCGCAGCATCTCCTCCTGGCGCGTCTTGTCGGCGTAGATGGCGCCCAGCGCGAGCGGCATCGCGAACCTGTCGTAGAGAAGCCCGCCGTGCCCGCGGCTCTCGCCCGAGCCGACGCCGGTGATCACGCCGATGCGCATCACGCCGGTGGCGCGCATCGCGTCGAGGAGCCGCTGCGTCGTCTCCGAGAAGATGGTGACGGGCTTTCCCACGTCGGGCCCGTAGCTGCCGGCGCCCAGGCAATAGGCGACGGCGTCCGCCCGCTCGAGCGCCTCCTCGGCCACGCCCTCGTCGAGGATCGAGCCGGTCACGCGGGTCAGGTTCGCGCTCGCCGCGGGGCCGAGCGAGCGCCCGACCGCCACGACGTGATGTCCCGCGGCGCGGGCCTGCTCCGAGAGCGCCTTGCCGATCCCCCGCGTCGCACCGATGATCGCCAGTCGCATGATCCCCCTGCGGCGGCCGATGCCGCCGGTGTCCTGAGCGCCGCCGGCGCCCGTGCGTCGCGCGCGACGAGGCTCTTCGGCGCGAGATCGTCCGTCCTCTCGGACGTGCGCCCGAGTCGCCGCCGAGCCGCTACGGACGCTACGACGGTCGCACGTGCGTCGCAAGCCGGGCCGCCTTCGCGGCGCCTTTCGGCGTCTTGGTGCGTTGGGATCGGAACGCCACCCCACCACGATCCTCGACGCAGCAGGAGACGACCCATGACCGACCGCCACGGCGCCCATCCGCGGCGAGCCGACTCCCAGGCGGACCCAGCACTCGACCTCGGCGCCGGCGTGCCGCTCGCCGAGATCCCGGACGGCGCGACTCTCGTCGGCGAGGTCGGCGGCGAGCGGGTGCTGCTGGCACGACGCGGGTCCGAGTTCCTCGCCGTGGGAGCGCGCTGCACCCATCTCGGCGGGCCGCTCGGCGAGGGGCTCGTCGTCGAGGACACGGTCCGCTGCCCCTGGCACCACGCCTGCTTCTCGTTGCGCACGGGCCGCGCGCTCGAGGCGCCGGCCTTCGACGCGCTCCCCCGCTACGAGACGCGGACCGTCGACGGGCGCGTCTTCGTCGGCGATCGGCTCGCGCCGGACGCCGGCAAGGGGCTCGACACGAGCGCGGGCGACGGCGTCGAGCGGATCGTCATCGTCGGCGGCGGCGCGGCGGGGTTCGCCGCCGCGGACCTGCTGCGCCGCGAGGGCTTCGCCGGACGCGTGACGATGCTCTCCGAGGACGCCGATCCTCCCTACGATCGCACCATGCTCTCCAAAGGGTTCCTCCAGGGTGCGAAGACGGAGGACGAGCTCGGGATCGCCGGCCCGGAAGGGCTCGACGGCGTCACCGTGCGCCTCTCGACCCGGGTCGCGGCGATCGACCGCGCGGCACGGGAGGTGCGCCTCGCCGACGGCGGCAGCGTCGCCTACGACAAGCTCCTCCTCGCCACCGGTGGCGCACCGAAGCTGCCCGACATGCCCGGCGCGGACCACGATGCGGTGCGGCTCCTGCGCTCGCTTGACGACGCCCGCGCCATCGTCGCCCGGCTGCGCGAGGGCGCGCGGGTCGTCGTGATGGGCGCGAGCTTCATCGGCATGGAGACGGCGGCGGCGCTGGCCCAGCGCGGCTGCGCCGTGACGATCGTGGCGCCGCGGGAGAAGCCGATGGCCGGGGTGTTCGGCGAGGCCTTCTCCGACATGCTCCGCGCGCTCCACGAGGAGAACGGCGTCGACTTCCGGCTCGGGCGCGAGGTCGCCGCCTTCTCCGAGGGCGAGGCGGTCCTCGACGACGGGACGCGGCTGCCGGCCGATCTGGTCCTCGTCGGCATCGGCGTCTCCCCGCGCACCGGCCTCGCCGAGGACGCGGGCCTCGAGGTCGAGGACGGGGTCCGGGTCGACGCGACCATGCGCACGAGCGACCCCGTGATCTGGGCCGCGGGCGACATCGCCCGCTTTCCCGATCCGCAGGGCGCGGCGCCGATCCGCGTCGAGCACTGGGTCGTCGCGCAGCGCCAGGGGCAGACGGCCGCGCTCGCCATGATGGGACGCGTCGCCGCCTACGACGACCCGCCCTTCTTCTGGACGAAGCAGTACGACCTCTCGGTGCGCTACGTCGGGCACGCGGACGCGCCCGCGGAGATCCGCGTCGAAGGCGATCCCGCGGCGCGCGACGCCACCGCGCGCCTCCTCCAGGAGGGCGAGGTGCGCGCGGTCGCCACCGCCGGGCGGAACGCCGATGCGCTCGAGGCGAACGAGGCCTTCCGCCGCTGTTGAGCCGGGGCGCGCCCTCACGCACGCCACACGCCGATACCGGGCGCGCGCGCCGGCCCGCGCGCCTCCGCCGAGAGCCCGTAATGGCGCGCGAGGCGGTCGAGCGCGCGGGCGACGAGCATCTTCGCCGAGCGCGCCGGCCAGCCGCGCTCGCGCTCTATCGTCGCGAGCCCCTTCAGGAAGCCGCAGACGTCGACCAGCAGGTCGAGGTCCTCGCCCCCGAGCGCATCCCCGGCGCGGGCGAGGCGCTGGCGGGCGGCGACGAGCGCCTCGGTCATCGTCTGGCGCTCGCCGGGCGCGCCCCCCGAGCTCGATCCGCCGCCGCCGAAGCGCGACCAGTCGACCGTCACGCCGGGCATGATCCCGGCGATGGTGATGTCGCGCCGCAGCCGCTCCCCCGCCGCCACGGCCGCGGGCGAGAGGAAGGGCGTGCCGTCGCGGCTGCGACGGCTCGCGAGCCAGGCGAGCGGGCTCTCGGCCTGGTTGACCGAGACGCGCCGGGGCGTGCCGTCCACGGGGTCGGGACGCGCTGCGGCGGCGCCGACGCGATGCTGCGCGGCGAAGGGCTCCGTGGGGTCAGCCCCGCGCCGCAGCCAGGCGCGCCCGGCATCGGTCGCCTCGAGGCGGCGCGCGCGGCCGGTGCGCGACCAGCTCGCGAGGTCCGCGGCGACGAGGCGATCCGCGTCGGTGCGCGGGAAGGCACCGGCGCTCAGCGAGACGCCGCGCCGGTCCGCGGAGCCACGCACGACGACGCGCGCCGCGTCGATCGGATCGGTGAATCCGCTCGCGTCGGGTGCGGCGAGCGCCTCCAGCAGGCGCATCGCCGCACGTGCCAGCCGGGTCGATCCCGTGCCCGCCGCACGATGCGCGGCGGACGCGCGCGAGCGGCGTTCCGCGCGAGATCCGGCTGCTTTCCGGGCTCGTTCGTTCGCTTTTTGTTCCATCATCATTTGCCCAACCATCGGTTACCAATCCTCGCTCTCGCAGCGAGCCTAGGGTGCATCTTTCGGCGGAAATGTCAATGAGGTTGCCAGAACGAAAAAAGAACGTTCTACGGGGCGACCCGACTTGAAGTCGCGCGTTCGGATACGATCCCGGATGGTCGACCGTGCGGCGACGGGCGGATGCGCGCGGCCGTCCGTCATCGCCCGCCCGCCTTCGCGGGCGCGCCTCGCGGAGGCGCGAGCGTCGCGGCACGCACCAGCCGTCACCCCGACCTCGGCGACTCACCGTTGCGAGGGGCGGCGTCGGCGGCGCTGCTGGCCGAGGCCCATTTCCTTGGCGAGGTCGGAGCGGGCGCGGGCGTAGTTCGGTGCGACCATGGGATAGTCGTTCGGCAGGCCCCACTTCTCCCGGTACTGCTCGGGCGTGAGACCGTAGCGCGTGCGCAGGTGGCGCTTGAGCGACTTGAACTTCTTGCCGTCCTCCAGGCAGACGATGAAGTCGGGCATGACGGACCGGCGGACCGGGACGGCCGGCTGGAGCGGCTCGGCGCGCGCGACCTCCTTGGGCCGGCCGAGCCCGGCCACCGCGGAGTGCACCTGCGCGATGAGGCCCGGCAGATCCTGCGCCGGCAGGGAATTGTTGGCCACGTAGGACGCCACCACCGCTGCCGTCACCGCCACATGGTCCACGGTCGTCGTGTCTTCGCTCATGTCGGCACCGCTCCTGAACCCCGACGCCCCGCGACCGCCGCGCGGCCCCCGGGGCCGTCGATGCGCACGCGTAACCCCCCGAGCTGCGCGCGCGCATCGACACCCATTCTCGTGTCAACCGATATTGCATCGGTTTCGATTGAGCAACCGAGCGTCCACGCTTTCTCTCGGGACGCTACACATGGGAAAGTCACGGCCGGTCCGGCGGCCGTCGCCGACGACGCGGGAGGCGGCACGGAGCGTCGCCGACCGTGCGTCTCACCGCGGCGCGTCGTCGCCGGTCCCGTCCACGGCGTGCTCGCCGGGTTTCGGCACGAGGCCGTAGGGTGCGACGAGGCGCCAGACGTGCGCGGGGATCATCGCGCGCATGCGCCGCGGCCGGGCGCGGCGCAGGTGGAGGACGGTCTCCGCCGCCTTCATCTCGACCCGGGCGCGGGCGAACTCGAGCCCGCGCGGCCCGACGCGCGGCTGCAGCCAGGCGACGATCGGGCGCGCCCAATCGGGCATGGCGCGCAGCGGCAGGCCTCCGGCGGCCCGCGCGACGTTGGCGATGAATCCCTTCACCGCGCTCACGCGCGCGCCTTTCGCGCCGCAGGCCTCGAGCACGATCTCGTCGCCCAGGAGGGAGACCAGCTCCTCGCCCCGTTCGTTGCGCACGATCAGCCATTGCCGCCCCTCGCCGCCCATGTAGCCGACGGTCACGTCCGCGAGCACGTTGGTGTAGTCGACGCAGGTGCGGCAGGTGAGCGGGAAGAAGTCCGACGGCAGCTTCGAGATCGGGAGCTTCAGGAACGGCACGGTGCGCACGCGCCCGTCATCGTGACGGATCTCGACGCGGTAGTCCGCCCGGAACTCGAGGTAGGAGATCGTCTGCGGCGCCTCGTCGAGGAGCGCGAGGAACGCGTGGAAGCGCTCGGTCGTGGTGTTGTCCGAGCACGGCGTGCCGATGACCCAGATCCGCTCGAACCCGAGCTCGGCCTCGAGCGCGCGCAGAGCGTAGACCTGGCAGGGGATGCCGATCACCGCGAGGCGCGAGATCCCCCGCGCCCGCGCCGGCTCGAGCAGGGAGAGGAGCGGCGCGAAGCCCATGCGCATGCCGCGGCAGCCCGCGAGGTCGGCGGGGTCGGTGACCAGCACCGGCACGGGCCGCCAGCGGTCCCGAGGGTCCGGCGCCATGGTGAGGACGGCCTCGACCGCTCCCGTCTCGAGCAGGCGCTCGGCGATGCGGGTCGTGATCCCCGTCCACTGCGCGCCGTCGCGGGGCTCGCGCAGCGCCGCCCGCGCCATGCGGCGGAACGGGCCGAAATGCAGCTCGTCCGGACGCGCCGGGTCGCGGGCGCGGCCGTGGACGCGCGCCTCGAGACGCTCGTAGTCCGGGGCGATGAACTGGCAGGCGCGCCCGCACCGCTTCGGGTCCGAGCTGCGCGAGATCCCGCAATCCGTGCACAGGTCGCGGCGCGGCGGCGCGCCCTCGGCGCCGTGCGGCGGTTGCGTCGCCAGGCGTCCCGCCACGCCGATGCCGCCGTCGTCCAATTCCGCTTCCTCCCTCGACACCTGCGGCGGCCGCCTGCGTGAGGCGCCGCACACCGAATTGTGAGGTTAGCGGCGCCGCGAGAGGTCGTCCGCTTCGCAGGATTGCGGATGAGCGCATTCCATTAGCCGGCTATGCACGTGACTTGACGTTTAAATCTGCGATTGGTTGCAGTGTTCCGATCCGCGCTCTACCGTGTCGAGGATTCGACGGTCCTTCGCGCCCACCGCCGAGCGTGCCCCTATGTCTCGAACCCGACGCGAGAGCGCGCGTTTTTGCGCACCCAAACTTACGTTGAGTAAGTCGCGTAGAACGCCGAACCGATTTGCGTCGCGCCCAGCTAAGGTCTATCACGGCACGGCACAACGGCTCGAAAACGAGTGAAGGCGGGAGCGGACATGGCGCGGAGAACTTACAAGAATCGTTGCTTGGCTTTCCTTCCAGAAGCCGACCTCGAGCGCCTTGAACGTCGCCTCACGCCCATGTCGTTCGAGATCGGGGACGTCCTGATGGAGGCCGATGCGCCGATCCATCGGATTATTTTCCTAGAATCCGGATTGGTATCCTACGTCACCGTCATGGAGGACGGCGCCTCCATCGAGAGCCTCACCATCGGCCCCGACAGCGCCGTCGGGCTCATGGGCGGTGTCGGCGCCCCCCGGTCGCTGCGCCAGGCGATCATGCACGTCGAAGGCGAAGGCTTCGCCATCCCGACGGCGGATCTGCTCGCCGCCTGCGAGGAGAGCCCGGCGATCCGCGACATGGCGGTGAGGGCCAACATGGTCACCACGGGAAAGCTGCTGCAGAGCGTCGCCTGCAACGCCAAGCACGGTCTGGAGCAGCGCTTCGCCCGCCGTCTTCTCGCCTGCTCGGACGCGAGCAGCGCGAAGCGCTTCGCGCTGACCCAGGAGCAGATCGCCGACACGCTCGGCGTGCGCCGCACGAGCGTGACCGCGGCCGCGCGCACGCTCAAGAACGAGGGCCTCATCGCCTATCGCCACGGGCGCATCTGGGTGGAGGACGCCGCCGGCCTGGACGCGCGCGCCTGCGAGTGCCGCGCCGCGATCCGCACCGAGCTGGAGGCGCTCCTTCCCCGGCGCGAGCTGCCCGAGCCGCGCGCCAAGGCGGGATGACGGGGGCGTTAAGGAGCGCTTAGGGAGAGGCCGGTACAAGGACCCGGAATTACGCAAGGTAAGTCTAGTAGATGGGTTACGAGTGCGGCATTCCGCAGGCCCACCCCGCGCATTCCGCGCGTGTTCGGGCGAGAGCTCGCGCGTGCCGGCGGCCGGTCGATACGCAATGTCGAAAAACCACCATTATGCTCCCCGGTTGCGGGGCGACGCCGCCGCGAGCCCGACGATCCCCGAGCCCGACGATCCCCGAACCCGTGTCGGTCCGTTCATGAGCGAGCCGGGCCTCACGCGCCTTCTCTACCACAGCCGCATGGCGGCCGGCCTCGATGCGGCCGCGCGCGCCCGCCTCGTCTCGACGAGCCGGCGACACAACGAGGCGCTGGGCCTGCGGGGCGGGCTCGTGCTCTATCGCGGCGTCTTCATACAGGCGCTCGAAGGCGAATCCGAGGCGGTCGGCGAGCTCTTCCGGCGCCTGCTCGTCGATCCGCGCCACCATGCGGTGACGCTCGTCGCGATCGGCCCGGTCGAGACGCATGCGCTGCCGCCGGTGAGCCTCGCCATGCTGGAGGACGAGGACACCATCGAGGACCTGCTCGCCCGCCGCGCGGCCCGCCCGCCCTTCGACCCCGGCACGCTCGACGCGGTCGCCATGACGGCGCTCGTGCACGACGCCTCCCTCGCCAAGACGTTCTTCCTGGACTGACGTTCTTCCTGGACTGACGTTCTTCCTGGACTGGCGTTCTGCCACGACGGAGCCGGGCGACGGCCGCACCGTGCGACGCGGGGCGCACGCCCCAACCGCCAGGGAGCGGGCGGCGATCGGCCCCCGCTTGCGCACTGTCGCCCGAACGCTGCCCGACGCGGGTCCGCCCCGCATCGGGATTCGCACGGAGCCGAACGGGCCTTGCCCATCGTGTAAATTAGTCTATTCTAATGTTCTCATCCTAACGGAGTTTCCGCCATGACCCTCGACCGCGCCGTTCTCGCCTTCGCCGGCTTCATGATCCTCGTCTCGCTCGCCCTGACGGCGACGGTCTCGCCGCACTTCGTCTGGCTCACCGCCTTCGTGGGCGCGAACCTGATCCAGTCGGCCTTCACCGGCTTCTGCCCCGCCGCGATGATCCTGCGCCGCCTCGGGCTGCGCCCCGGGCCGGCGTTCTGAGCCCCCGTCGGCGATCACGCGCCGGAGCCCGTCACGGGCGCCGTGGTGGAAGCGTTCCCGGCAGGCGGGCCTCGACGAGCGCCTCGATGCCGTCCGCGAGGCCGTGGGCGAGCCCGGGTCGCTGCGCGGGCGAGGCCGCCAGGAACCCGTCGAGCGCCGCCTCCCACCCGTAGGGCGCCTCGAGGCCCATCACGCGCACGTGCGCCGCGAGCCGCTTCTCGCCGGGGTGGAGCGCGCGGTTCGCGGCGAAGAGCATGTCGAACCACGAGGCCAGGAACGCGGCGGCGCGGTGGTTGCTCGCCACCGCGTCCTCCCGCGCGCCGGCGAGCGTCAGCTGCTCCAGGAACGAGCAGCGCGCGCCGCGCAGCATCGGCGCATTGTGCGCGCAGATCGCCCGCGCCAGCGCCTCCGGATAGGGCGCGCGCGCCCGTGCCCGCAGCGTCGCGAACCAGCCGTCGGGGTCCGCGAGCGGGCGCGCGTGCGCGACATTGTAGACGAGGCAGGTCGACCAACCGAGGCTCGGCTCGGCCCGCTCCATGGCGGCGGCGATGCGGTCCGCGATCCAGGCGGGATCGCGGTACATGACGTCGAGCCCGATCCCCGCCCGATCGAGCCACTCGTCGCCGGTCTCGAAATAGCGGTTGTCGACCTCCTCCGTGCCCGGCACCGCGCGATCCGCGACGAGGGCGCGGCGCGCGTCGACGGCCGGGTGCGGGTCCGCGTAGACGTAGAGATCGAGATCCGAGAGCGCGTCCGCGACGGCCTCCCCGCCCCCGGACGCCCGCGAGCCGCCCAGCGCCACGGCGCGAACGCCGGGCTCCAGGGCGAGGCGATCCGCGACGGCGCGGGCGACGGCCTCGGCCTCGTCGGCGGTCATGGGGCGGGTTCGTGTGCCGGGCTCGGGCGCAGTGGGTCGGGGCATGCCGGGCTCCAATTCCATGCGGCGGCAGGGAGGGTTGCCGTGGTCGCCGGAGGCAACGCCCGGGCGCTCGCACCGATCCGCGCGATCAGGCGCGCGCTTTCACCCCGAGTCGCGAAGCGGGCCCGGGGTCCGGATCCACAGGGGCGTGGTCAGCGTGCGCGCAAGCGCGCGTCCACGCAACGCCGATGGACGCGTCGTCCGCCGCGGCGTGTGCACGGCGCTCTTCGAAGCGCTGTGGTTCTGGGTCCCGGAGTGCCTTCGGCATCCGGGATGACGACGTGTACTTCGGAGAAGAAGAGTGGCGCGCCCGAAAGGATTCGAACCTCTGACCCCCAGATTCGTAGTCTGGTGCTCTATCCAGCTGAGCTACGGGCGCCTGCCGTCGCGGCGATCGCTGTGCGTCGTCGCGAGGCCGGTGGAATAGGAAATCCCAGCGGGCTTGGCAAGCGGGTTTTCGCTTCCGGACGCACTTTTTTCGGGTCGACGGCGCCTCCCCTCACCGATCTCGTGCTTCGGCACGGGTCAGGCGCCGTCGCGGGGACGATCGGGGATCTCGATGCGGAAGGCGGCGCCCGTCAGCGTCCCGGCGGGGTCGCTCCCGTGGACGATGCGGCCCCCGTGCAGACGCACGATCTCGGCGCAGATGGCGAGGCCGAGCCCGGTGCCGGAGGCGCGGGCGGCGCCCTTGAACGGCTCGTACAGGTGCTCGCGCGCCTTCGCCGGCAGTCCGGGTCCCGAATCGCAGACGTCGACGACGCATCCGCCGTCCCCCCGGCGCGCCGTGATGCGCAGGACGCGCGACCGCGCGGGCATGCGCGCCATCGCCTGGACGGCGTTGCGGGCGAGGTTGACGAGGACGCGGGCGAGCTGCTCGCGGTCGGCGTCGATCGTCACGTCGGGCGCGACGTCGAGCTCGAGCCGCGCGAGGTCCTCCGCGGGGGCGGCGCCGTCCGGAGGGGCGAGCCCGGGGACGGCGTAGAGATCGGAGAGAATCTCGACGAGCGGCAGCACGCGCCGGCGCGGCGCCGGCTCCACCGCGCGGCCGTAGGCGAGGGTCGCCTCCGAGAAATCGACGGCGCGCTGGAGCGTGCCGATCAGACGCGGCGCGATGCGCTGGACGGTGGGGTCCTCCACGTCGGCGAGGCGATCGGAAATCAGCTGCGCCGAGGCGAGCATGTTGCGCAGGTCGTGGTTGATCTTGGCGACGCCGAGCCCGAGCTCGGCGAGCCGGCGCTTGGCGCGCAGCTCCTGCGCGAGCGCGCGCTCGGTGCGCTCCAGCGCCCGCTCCGCGGTGCCGATCTCGTCCGTGCGCCGGCTCGGCGCGATGATGCGCGAGGCGTCCTCCGGCTCCTCCGAGAACCGCTCGAGATTGGCCGAGAGCCGACGCACGGGGCGCACGATCACCGCCTGGAGCGAGAGGTAGACGAGCCCCGCCGTGATGCCGGAGATGATCAGCGAGAGGATCAGGATGTTGCGCGAGAAGGCGAAGAGCGCCTCGCGCAGCGGCGCGGGGTCGATGACGATCTCGACGAAATCGATCTCCGCGGCGTTCGGCCCGGTTCCGTCACCGACGACGCGCATCATCCCGGGATCGCGGCCGACCAGGGTGGCGAAGGCCGCGGGGATGGCCTCGAGCGGCGATTGCGTGCGCAGGTCCACCGTGCGGGCGATCTCGGGCGGCATGCCGACGTCGACGGCGAGCAGCCGGCGCGTGCCCCCGCCGCGCACGGCGACGAGCTCGGCCCCGACGCCCGCCAGCAGCTTCTCCTGGAGGCCGGGCATGTCGGCGTCGCCGGCATCGAGGACGAGCGCCGCGATCTGCGCCGCCGCGAGCCGATCCGAAAGCCAGCTGCGCTGGAAGTTGGCGACCGAGGGCACGTAGATGAGCACCTCGGCCAGCATAACGAAGGCGATGGTGAGGACGAGGAGGCGGCCGGAGAGGCCCACGACCGGCCGCCGTGGGCGCACCGCCGCGGCCGCGGACACGGCCGCCTCGGGCAGGATCGCGTCCTGCACGATACCCTCCTTCACCAGCCCGCGGGTCGGTTCGGCGATGGTCGCGTCGTCCATCGGGCCTCCAGTCCCGCCCCTAGCCCAGCCGTCGCATCAGCCGCCGCCAGCGCTGGACCCACGGGTTCGTCGCGAGCGGCCGCAGGTCCTCGACGGCGGCGCGCTTCGTCAGCTCCGAGTAGGTCGGGTACGGCATCACGATCCCCGCGAGGTCCCGCGCCTTCAGGCCCTTGGCGAGGGCGAGCGTCCAGGGCGCGATCAGCTCGCCCGCGTGCGGGGCCGCGATGGCGCAGCCGAGCACGCGCCCGTCGCGCGCGACGAAGGCCTTGATCAGGCCGTGCGGGCGACGCTCGGCCTTGGCCCGGTCCAGCTCGCCGACCGGCCAGCGCAGGATACGAGCCTTCGCGTCCCGGCGAAAGGCCTCCTCCTCGGAAAGCCCGACGCTCGCGATCTCGGGGTCGGTGTAGGTCACGCGCGGGATCGCCGCCGGATCGAGCCTGGCCGGGATGCGGAAGAGCGCGTCGCGCACGACGAGCGAGGCGTGCTGGCTCGCCGCGTGGGTGAAGCGCAGATCGCCCGTCCCGCCGCGCGCGCAGTCGCCGATGGCGTAGATTCGGCGGTTCGAGGTGCGCAGCCGCGTATCCACCCGGATGCCGGCGGCGTCGTGGACGACCCCCGCCGCCTCGAGCCCGAGATCGTCTACCGTGGGGCGGCGCCCCGTGGCGACGAGCAGGTGCGAGCCCTCGACCACCGTCTCCGGGGCCCCCTCCCCCGCCCGCACGCGCAGGCGCACGCCGCCTTCGACCGCCTCGGCGGCGAGAATTGCGATTCCCTCGCGAACATCGACCCCCTCGGCGCGCAGGGCGCCCACCGCGACCGCCGCGACCTCGCGGTCCTGCCCCGCCAGCGCCGGGCCGCTCGAGAGGACGACGACCTCGGCCCCGAGCCGGCGATGGGCCTGGGCGAGCTCCATGCCGACCGGGCCGGCCCCGATCACCAGCAGGCGCCGCGGGCGCTCGGTGAGGTCGAAGACCGTCTCGTTGGTGAGATGCGGCGTCTGCGCGAGGCCGGGTATGTCGGGCACGAGGGGGCGCGACCCGGTGGCGAGGACGAAGCGCCCGGCGCGCACCCGCGTGCCGCCGGCCTCGAGCGTCGTGCGATCGACGAAGCGGGCGTGCTCCGCGAGCACAGTGACGCCCATGGCGCGATAGCGCTCGACCGAGTCGTTGGGCGCAATTTCGGCGATCACCGCGCGGACATGAGCACGCAGCCGTTCGTAGTCCACCTCCGGCACCTGCGCGACGACGCCGAAGGGCGCGCCGGCGCGAACCGCGTGGGCATGGGCTGCTGCGGCGATGACGGATTTCGAGGGAACGCAGCCGGTGTGGAGGCACTCGCCGCCCATCCCGCCGATCGCCGTGCCGCCGCTCTGAGCGGCCTTCTCCACCAGGACGACGGACGCGTCCAGGGACGCGGCGACGGCGGCGACGGACAAACCCGCGGCCCCCGCGCCGACGACGCACAGATCGGGCTCGAGCATGTCGGTCATGGCGGTCCTCGCTCCCGCTGTCGCACGCGTCCGGGTCCCTGGCAAGGGCGGTGCGCGGACGAATCATCTGTCGGCCACCCCGGGACGCACGCGTCCGAAATGCAAATTAGCGAACATGGTACAATAAAGGTGGTCACCTGCACGTCGATCGAGAAGAAGACGCGTGGTCTCCGCTCGTGGTAATCACGTAACGCGCTCCAGCGGCGGCGCGGATGGGAACACAATTTCTGACGAATATTTCAGGGCGCCGACGTTTCAATAAACCTATGTTAGGCACGCGGTAATTGTGCTCACGACCGATTGGGCGAAGGTGCGCGCAGACGCTGTGGTTCCCATTCGACATGGCGGCGGGGATGGGGCGATTGCATGACCATTCGGCGACACAGGGCGGCATCCCTCGGCATGCGGACGCAAGCCGTTCACCTGCAATGATTTCGCGCGCTGTTCATGCTCGCGCGCGCTGCACGCCGGCTGTCGCGCGAGCGTAGCGGTCCCGACCGAAGCGGTGCAAATATTCCATTCACCGGATTGGCCTTAACGCACGATATGCCCGCGAAACCCTGCATTCTCCCAAGGCGCCAAACCGCCGTCGGCGCCCTTATGCATCTGCATTTGTAGGACTTTCGGCATCTCTCGTGGATTTTTGCGCAACTCCGTAGACGTCGCGTTCTTCTATCCACGACCCCGCCCGGCGCCGCACCCGACGCAGGATTTCTCACGCACTTCCATTTACAGGCACGGAAAAAACGCATATCTCGTTAGACACACTCAACCCGAGATCACTGGAAGACCATGTCAACTCGTTGCCCCACCGATATCGACCGCTTCGTCGGTCAGCGCATCCGCCTGGCGCGCCGCATCGCCAAGATGAGCCAGCAGAAGCTTGGCGAGCAGATCGGCGTGACCTATCAGCAGATCCAGAAGTACGAGAACGGGACCGACCGCATCGGGGCCGGGCGCCTGCACCAGGTGTCCCTCTCCACCGAGCAGCCGATCGAGTTCTTCTTCTCGTTCGGCGAGGAGGTCGAGGCCAAGCAGAGCGACCGGCAGGACATCCTGGCCGACGACGGCGTGCAGCGCCTGATCGTCTCCGCCTCGAAGATCCGGTCGCGCAAGCTCCTCGACAATCTCGCCCAGATCGCCGAGACCTTCGCCACCGCCGAGGTCGCCGAGGCGCCGAAGGCCTGATCCCGCGTCCTGCGCGGCTCCACGACGCGCGGGGGGCACGGCCCTCCGCGCGCCGCGACGCACCTCTCCGGTCTTCTCGCGCGAGAACGGAGACGCACAGCAATGATCGCCTTCCACGACGCCCGCTCGGCAGCCCACGATCCGGACACCTACTTCCGGCGCGGCGCGATGGTGGCGCATCCCGAGCAGGCCTCCCGCTACGAGATCCTGCGCGACGCGATCGCCGGGCGCCACAGCCTCGCGGCTCCCGCCGAGCACGGCGAGGCGCCGATCCTCGCGGTCCACGACGAGGGCTACGTCCGCTTTCTCGCGGACGCCTGGAGCCGGCGCGCCGAGCTCCCCGGCACCGTCGACGAGGTGCTCTCCGGCCATTTCGCCCGCCCCCAAATGAGCCGCCGCCCCGAGGGAATGCTCGGGCTGATCGGCTACTACACCGCCGACACCTCGACACCGATTCGCGCCGGCACGTGGGATGCGGTGCGGGCGGGCGCCCAGCTCGCGACGAGCGCCGCGGACGCCGCGCTCGCTCACGGGCGCGCCTACGCGCTCTGCCGCCCGCCGGGCCACCACGCCTATGCCGACTCCGCCGGCGGCTTCTGCTTCATCAACAACACGGCCGTGGCCGCACAGCGCCTGCGCGAGACGCACGGCCGTGTCGCCATCCTGGATATCGACGTCCACCACGGCAACGGGACCCAGGGGATTTTTTACACACGTGGTGATATCCTCACCGTATCGATCCACGCCGACCCCGCCGACTACTTCCCCTATTTCGCGGGCTACGCGGGCGAGACGGGCGCGGGCGACGGAACGGGCTTCAACCGAAACCTGCCCCTCGCCCACGGCTCGGGAGACGCCCCCTGGCTCGCGACGCTCGGCGAGGCGCTCGACGGCATCGCGCGCTTCTCACCCGGCGCGCTCGTCGTCGCGCTCGGCCTGGACGCCGCCGAGGACGACCCGATCGGCGCGCTCCGCGTCACCACCGACGGCTTCGCCCGCGCCGCCGAGACGATCGCCGCGGCACGCCTGCCCACCGCGATCGTCCAGGAGGGCGGGTATCTCTGCGAGGCGCTGCCGCGCAACCTCTCCGCCTTCCTCGACGCCTTCGACGCGGCCGCGGCCTGAGCCCGCTCAGAGCCCGGTCGCCCCCATCAGCCAGGCCGTGGTCTGCCGATCGGCGCCGACCGGGATCGAGAACACGACGGGCGTCTCGTAGGGGTGGACCTCGCGGATCGTCGCGCCGACCGCCTCCTCGAGGCCGCGGCGCGTCTTCACCAGCCCGATGATCTCGGTCGCCTCCTCGACCGCGCCCTGCCAGGCGTAGACGCTGCGCATGCCGGGGATCAGGTTGACGCAGGCAGCGAGACCGCCCTCGACGAGGGCGCGCGCGACGGCGGCCGCCGCCGCCTCGTCGGGAAAGGTCGTGTAGACGAACAGCGGCTCATCCATGCTATGGCTCCTGTCGAACGCGTGTGTGCCACGAGGGCGATAGGTGCCGCATCCCGATGACCCGTGACAAGACGATCGCCTTCGTCGCGAGCGAGCATCCCGAGGCGCAGGCCGCCGCCGAGCGGCTGCGCGCGCGCTATCGCAACGTGCCGGCCCGGGAGGCGGACGTCGTCGTCGCGCTCGGCGGCGACGGGCTGATGCTGCAGACGCTGCACCTGTTCATGGGCGTCGAGAAGCCGATATACGGGATGAACCGCGGCTCGGTCGGCTTCCTGATGAACGACTATCGGGAGGACGCGCTGATGGAGCGCCTCGCCGCCGCCCAGCGCGCGGTGGTGCACCCGCTCCTGATGACGGCGCTCGACACGCAGGGACGCACCCACACCGCGCGGGCGATCAACGAGGTCTCGATGCTGCGCCAGACGCATCAGGCCGCGAAGCTGATCATCGCGGTCGACGGCAAGGTGCGCATGCCGGAGCTCATCGCCGACGGCCTGCTCGTGGCGACGCCGGCGGGCTCGACCGCCTACAACTTCTCAACCGGCGGGCCGATCCTGCCGCTGAACGCGCCGCTCCTCGCGCTCACCCCGATCTCCGCCTTCCGTCCCCGGCGCTGGCGCGGGGCGCTGCTGCCCGACCACGCGCGGGTGACGATCGAGGTGAAGGAGGCGGAGCTGCGCCCCGTCGCGGCGGTCGCCGACCACACCGAGTTCCGCCGCGTCGTGCGCGTGGAGGCCTCGCTCGACCGCACGGTCGACCTCGTCATGCTGCACGATCCCGGGCACGGCCTCGACGAGCGCATCCTGCGCGAGCAGTTCGGGCCGTGAGCGGAAAATCCGAGGCGTCGACGCGGAGAGAGCCGAGATGCGGATCGCCTTCGAGAACCTGAGCTTCATCGTCGCCGAGGACGACCCGTTCTGGCGCCGGCTCGTCCTCGCGTGGCTCGACGCGTTCGGCGCGCGCTCCGTGCGCGACACGGCCGACGGCGCGCGGGCGCTGGCGCTGATGCGCGAGGCGCCCGCGGACGTCGTCGTCACCGACTGGGAGATGCCCGGCCTCGACGGCCTCGCGCTGACACGGGCGCTGCGCGACCGAACGGCGAGCCCGAACGCCTTCGTTCCGATCCTGATGCTCACCGCCTACGGCGAGCGCGGGCGGGTGATGCGGGCCATGCGCGCGGGCGTGAGCGGCTACCTCGTCAAGCCGGTGACCCCGCGCGCCTTCTACGAGCGCCTGCTCGCCGTGCTCGCCGACACCCGCCCCTTCGTGGCGACGCCGCACTACTTCGGGCCGGACCGCAGCCGCCCGCAGGCGCTCGTCCTGCCGCAGGAAGGGTGAGCCATGCGGATCATTCCCGCCCCGCCGAAGGTCGGTACGTCGGCACGCGAGGCCTCCCGGGAGCCCGCGGACGACGCACGATCCGCGGCGCCACGCGCACGGCGGGAGACGGTGCCGGTCCCGACCGACCTGCGCGAGCGCGCGCTCGCCTTCGACGCGGGCTACGAGGACGCGCTCTCGGCCTGCGTCGCGCGGGCCGAGGCCGCCGAGGCGCGGGTGCGGGCCGAGGCCGGCGACGTGCTGGCGACGGAGGCCGCCCGCTGCGCCGGTGTCGCCGACGGCTTCGCACCGGGGGACGCTGCCTGCCGCGCCCGCTGCCTGCGCGCCGCCCACCGCC
>NZ_JBQTCJ010000043.1:0-44192 GCF_052380005.1 Salinarimonas sp. NSM | reverse complement strand
AGGTTGGCGTGGCCCGGGTCCTGGACGAGCGCGAGCCGGCGCTGCACGGCCGCGGCCTCGACCTCGAGCGCGAGGAAGACCTCGACGGCGTCGCGCACCTCCGTGGCCGTACGGGCGGTGTCGAAGGCGAGATCGGCCGAGAGGCCGGTGAAGGGGACGACCGTCGGCTCGGGCCCGGGCTCGAGCGTCCGGGGCGGTGCGAGGGCGGTCGGCTCGAGGCCGGCGCCGCGCATCAGATGGGCGAGCGCCGAGCCCACCGGCGCGTCCGCGAGGACGAGCGGCGTGCCGCGCCCGCGCGAGAACCGCAGCATCGCGTCGAGCACCGGCCCGGCGGCCTCGGCATCGAGGAGCGGGGTCGCGGCCGGCAGGAGGTCGACCCGCCAGGGCACGAGCCGCTTCGCGCCGAGCGGGCTGCGCGCGCCCGTCACCGGCGCGACGCCGACGAGGCGCGCACCGCTCCAGACGAGCAGCGTCTGAAGGTGGCGGCCTTCCGGCAGATGCCGCGCCGCCGCCGCCAGCAGCGCGTGCTCCGCGAAGGGGCTCGGCACCAGCGCCCGGCGCGCCAGCGCCGTCCAGGGTGCGGTGATCGCGTCGAGATCGAGGGGGCCGCGCAGCTCGATGCCGAAGCCGCCGACCTCGACGCGGGGGATCGCGGACGTCTCCGGCCGATGGCGCGTGCCGCCGCGGGACGTCTGGCCGAGGGGGGACGCGGACGCGAACATCATGACGGTGCTCCTGCCTGATCACGATCGTCCCGCTCCGGGACGACGGGTCGCTCGAAAGCCGTGCGCGCCGTTCACGTTTCAGAAACCATGCCAGCGCGGGCCGCGGGCACCGGCGGCGCCGCTGGACCCCCGCGCCTCGTCGCGCTAGGACGGCGCGTGCCCGACGCCCCCGCCCGCTCCCTCCGCCTCGTCGTCCACGCCGCGCTCCTCGTCACCGGCGCGGCGACGCTCGCGCTCGAGCTGATCGCGTCGCGGCTGCTCACGCCCTACGTCGGCGGCGGGCTCGTCGTCTGGACCGCGATCCTTTCGGTGACCCTCCTCGCGCTGGCGCTCGGCTACCATCTCGGCTCGCGCTGGTCGGCGGACGCGCCCGCGCGGCGCTTCGCGCGCATCCCGGCGCTCGCGGCGATCGTGCTCGGGCTCACCGGCGCGCTCGCGCCGATGCTGCTGCCGCAGCTCGCCGTGGGCGGCGCGCTCACGGGCGCCTTCGTCGGCGTGGTGGTGGTGCTCGCGCCGACGCTCGTGCTGCTCAGCGCCATGGGGCCGCTCGCGATCGCGCTGCTCTCGACCGGCTCCGGCGATTCGGGTGCGGGCGAGGTCTTCGCCATCAGCACCGTGGGCTCGGTCGCCGGAGTCTTCCTCGCGGCCTTCGCGCTCCTGCCCTTCATGGCCCCGCCGGCGACGCTCGCCGTGCTCGCGGGCGCGCTCGTCGCCGTCGCTCTCGTGGCGGCGCACCGTCTCGGCGAGCTGCGGGCGGTCGCGATCCTGCTTCCCGGCGCCCTCGCGGCGATCGCGCTCGCGGGCGCCGCGCTCCTCGCGGCGCCGGCCGCGGTCGCATTCGGCCCCTATCGAGTGACGCACGTGGCGACCGAGCGCAGCGCGCACGCGACCGTCATCGTCGCCGACGTGACCCGGCCAAGCCGCGACGGCGCGGTGCGGCTCTATCTCGAGGAGAACCAGGTCCAGAGCGCGGCGGGCCGCGACCTGCCCGGCACGCCGCTGCTCTATGCCGCGATCGCGCAGGCGCTGATCGCGCAGACCACACCGCCCGGGGGACGCGTGCTCGTGCTCGGCCTCGCCGGCGGGGTGATCGCGAGCGACCTCGCCCGGGCGGGGTTCGCGGTCACCGCGGTCGACGTCAACCCGGCCGCGGCGGACGTCGCCCGGCGCTGGTTCGGCCTCGCGCCGGAGATCGACCTGCGCATCGCCGACGCACGCCTCTTCCTGGAGGACTGCGAAAGGCCCTTCGACGCGATCTTCATCGACGTGTTCTCGGGGCTCGAGATCCCGGAGCACCTCGTCACCCGCGAGACCTTCGCCGCGGCGGACGCGTGCCTCGCGCCCTCCGGCGCCCTCGTCGTCAACGCGGTGGTGCCGCCCCTCGACACCCGGCCGACGCGCCGGCTCCTGGCGGCGATCGCGGCGGCGACGGGCGGCCCGCTCGCCGTCTACGAGGACGCGCGCGGGGCGGCCGGCCGGCTCAACCGGATCGTGCTCGCCGGCCCGGCGGCGCGCTCCGCGCCGACGCTCGCGCTGGCGGACTACCCGAGCGATCTCTTCGCCCGCGCGCCCCGCCGGCTCGTGCCCGAGCTCGTCACGCCCACCGACCTCGCCGGAGCGGCGCCGCTCACCGACTGGAGCAACGACTTCGCCCTCGCCATCGCCCGCGCGACCCCGGCGCCGTCGGTCTTCCCCGTGCCGGCGTCGTGGTATTGAGGTGGGCGTCTGCCGATTATGGAGAAGAAGACGTTGGTGGAGCTGAGGGGATTCGAACCCCTGACCTCTGCAGTGCGATTGCAGCGCTCTCCCAACTGAGCTACAGCCCCGACCGGTCGGGCCGGACGTCGAGGGCGGCGCTTGGGGGCGCCGCCGTCCGGGTGGGCGGTTGATAGAGGGGTCCGCCGCCGCTGTCAACGCGATTCGCGCGGGTCGCAGCCCGGCTCGCCGTCCCTCGCCCGAGGGTCGCGACGCCGGGTCGCTTCGCGCATTGTTTCGCGCGGCGAAGCCCGCTAAACGAAGCGCGGCGGTCCGCGGCGGGCCGCGGGACCCGTAGCCAGGACGACCTCATGATCGCGCTCTTCCAAACGATCGACCTGATACTCGGCCTCTTGACGTGGTTGATCATCGGGTCGGCGATCCTCAGCTGGCTGATCGCCTTCGGCGTCGTCAACATGAACAACGACGTCGTGCGCACGATCTACGACGTGCTGAGCCGGCTGACCGAGCCGCTGCTGCGGCCGATCCGGAGCATCCTGCCCAACCTCGGCGGCATCGACATCTCGCCGATCGTGCTCCTGCTGATCCTCTTCTTCCTGCGCAGCTTCCTCATCAACGACGTCGCGCCCGCGATGATCTGAGCCGCGCCTCCCGATGGGACGCGGCCGTCTCCGCGGGCGCCGTCAGGAGGGCTTGCCGCGCTCGCGGATGTAGTCCTCGCTCGTGCGCGGGCGGGGGCGCTCGGTCGCGTGCGGGTCGAAGCTCTCGTTCACGACCGCCTGCACGCGGCAATCCTCGCACATCTGCAGGACGCGCAGGCGGCGCTCGCCGTCCTCGCCGGCGAACATCCAATGGCGCCCGCCGAGCTTCTCCATCACGCGCTCGATCGTGGAGCGCGTCCCGAAGGCCTTGCCGCATTCCACGCAACAGAAGGGCTCCTCCTCCTTGATCACGCGCTTGGGCGCGTCCCAGGCGGCGAAGTCGAGGCGGGGCTCGAGCGTGATCACGCCCTCAGGGCAGGTCGCGGCGCACAGGCCGCACTGCACGCACAGGCTCTCGGTGAAGCGCAGCATCGGGCGCTCGGCATTGTCGGAGAGCGCGTCCGCCGGGCAGGCGGAGACGCAGGAGAGGCAGAGCGTGCAGCCCTCGACGTCGACCACGATCCCGCCGAAGGGCGCGCCCGCCGCGAGTGGCACCACCGGCACCGGGGCCGGCGCGACGCGGTGGAGCTCGCGGAAGGCGATCTCGAGCAGCTGGCGCTTCTTCGGCTGGGCGAGGAACGAGGCCGGCACCGCCGCGCCCGTCCCGGCGCGGGCCTGCGCCGCCTCGCGCACGGCCGCGCCGAGCGCGTCCGGATCGTCGGTCTCGATCACGGCGACGGGGGTCTCGCCGAAGCCGAGCGCCGTCAGGATCGTGCTCACCGTCTCCACCGTGCGCGCGAGCCCGTCGAGCGGGTGCTTGGGCTTCGCCCGCGCCAGTAACAGCACGCCCGCCGCGCCGTAGGCGAAGAGCGCCGCGAGCGTCTCCGGCCCGATCTGGGTGATCTCGTTGACCGCGACGGGGATCACGCGCGCGGGCAGGCCGTCGCCGAAACGGGCGAGCGCGTCGATCAAGGGCTCGCCGTGCTCGGCGTCGTGGAAGAGCACCACGGCGTCCGCCCCGCCCGCCTCGCGATAGGCGCGCATCATCACCCGCAGCCGCGCCACGAGGTCGCCGGCGCCGGGGAGCGCGTAGGAGGCCGCGCCCGTCGGGCAGGCGGCGGCGCACTGCCCGCAGCCGGCGCACACCGCCGGGTCGATCGCGACGTGATCGCCGGCGGGCGTGATCGCGCCGGTCGGGCACAGGTCGAGGCAGCGCGTGCAGCCGACGATCTTCGAGCGGGAATGCGCGCACAGGCCCGCGTCGAAGTTGACGTAGCGCGGCTTGTCGAAGGTGCCGACGAGGTTGGCCGCCTCGAACAGGACGCGCTCGACGGCGACCGGGTCGCGCGGGTCGGCGCGCAGGTAGCCCGGGCGCAGGTCGTGGGCGGGGAAGAGCGGCGTCCCGCCGGTGAGGTCGACCACGACGTCGCAGGCGGACGTCGCGCCGTCGCGCGCCGGCCCGAAGACGAGGCTCGCGCGCGAGGCCGGCGAGGGCGCGGCATAGTCGTCGATCGTGAGCTCGAAGGCGCCGAGATGGCCCGTGGCGTTGCGCACGCGCCCCTTCAGGACGGGGAAGTCCGCCCTCCGAGGGGGCGCGATCGCGCCGGGTCGCTCGAGCAGCACGGTGACGTCGAGGTGGTCGGCGAGGCGCCGGGCCGCCTCGATCGCGACCTCGTCGCGGCCGAGCACCAGGGCGACGCCCTCGCTCTCCAGCGTGACGAGGGCGGCGTCGGCCATCGGCACGCTCGCCATGGCGAGGAGCGCGGCCATCTTCGGCCCGGCGGCGGCCGCGTCGGCGGACCAGCCGCCGGTTTCGCGGACGTTGGCGAGCGCGTAGGCCGCGGCGTCGCCCGCCGCCTCGGCGGCCTCGGCGAAGGCGGCCTCCTCCTGGGTGCAGCCGATCGTCACCGGCGCGCCGGTCGCGAGGGCGGCCTCGAGGCGCCCGATCTCGGCACGGCAGAGCTGCGTCGCCGTCTCGAGCCGCCCGCCGCACCCCGCCTCTACGCCCTTGGCGAGGGCGTCGGCGTCGAGCGGCATGGTGCGCTCGCAGGAGCAGGCGAAGACGATGCGATCGGGCTGTGACATGACGCTGCGGACCTTCGGGAGCGTGGTGCGATGCTCTTGCCCCAAAACGGTTTATATTGGAATAGACCCAAGGAAGGGCGCTGGATAGCCGCCCAGACGAGGAAACGCCGCGTGCCGTCGTCCCACATGGTCGCAGCCGCCCCCGGGCTCGACCTTCCCCCCCTGTTCACCCCCGTGCGCCTGCGCGAATCGGGCGACGCCTTCGCCCACGCCAGCGCGATCGCGGCCGAGGCCGAGGCCGGCGCGGGCACGTTCGTGCATGTCGGTCGCTACGATCTCGTGGAATTCGCCGTCGTGCTCGAGCCCGAGGAGCCCCTCGCCTCGGCGCGGCGCGCCGTCTTCGCGGGCATGGCCGCGCTCGCCGACGCCATCGCGGCGCATTGCCCGCCGGAGAAGGCGGTGGAGTTCGTCTGGCCGGACACGATCCTCTACGACGGTGCGCTGATCGGCGGCGGCCGGCTCGCGTGGCCGGATGAGTGCGCGGAGGACGAGGAGCCGGCCTGGCTCGTGTTCGGTGCGCAGCTCATCGCGGCGCGGCTGATGGTCGGCGAGGCCGGGCTCGCCCCCGATTCGACCTCGCTCGAGGAGGAGGGCTTCGCCGATCCCCACGCCCTGATGGGCAGCTTCGCACGCCACCTCATGCTGCACGTCGACGCCTGGACGAACCGCGGCTTCCGCAAGGTGGCGGACCCGTATCTCGCGCGGCTGAAGAAGGAGAAGGCGGGCGAGCGGCGCGGGATCGACGGCAACGGCGATCTCCTCGTCCATCGGCACGGCGTCGGCGGCGCCGAGCGCCGGCCGCTCCTGCCGGGCCTCGCCGCTTGCGCCTGGTACGACCCGAGCCGGAAGGGACCTCGACTGATGGGGCCGCGCCCGTGAAGCTGCCGCGCACCATCCGACTCGATCCGTCCGACACCTTCGTCTTCGCCACGCCGGCGGAGCCGGGGCGCTTCGCCGTGACGGGCTCGTTCCTGTTCCTCGACGCCGACCCGGAGACGATGACGGGCAAGGAGCGCGCCGCCTTCCGCGCAGGCTTCGCCGACGTCGAGGCGCTCGGCTTCTCCACGCTGGTGACGGTCGTCGCCGCCACGCCGCAGGAGCACGGCGAGGCGGTCGAGGCGCTCGCGCGGCAGATCGCCGTGCGCTTCGCCGCGCCGAGCCTCGAGCACGCCCGCGCCGCGGCGGCGGAGGAGATCGCCTACGCCGCCTCGTTGTGCGAGGAGCACGCCGAGGGCACGCTCATCGCGCTGCATCGGACGATCCGAGACGGCCGGCTCGTCGAGCAGTTCCGCACCCTGCGCCATCGCGACGCTGGCGCGCCCGGCGCCGACCGGCTGCACAGCCACGCCAAGGCGTTCATCGTCGTCGAGAGCGAGGACGAGGACGCGCCGGACGAACGCGTGGATCTCGTGGACATGATGAAGGGCCGCGCGCCATGAGGGAGTTCTGGGTCTCGAGCGGCCACCACCTCACCCGGCGCACGCCGGAGGGCGCGTTGGCGGTGACGGACGAGCTGCTGCTCGCCTATCTCGCGCGCCCCGAGATCCTGCCGCCGGAGGAGGCCTGCGACGCCGAGCGGGCGCTCCACGCCGCGCTGATGCGCGAGCCGCGCCGGCCGATCGCGCCCGCGGAGATCGCGGCGCTCGCCGACGCGGACGCACGGGAGAACTGGGAGTTCCTCGCCGGCTTCCGCGACCGGCTCGTCGCGGCGGGCACGGTGGAGGCGGCGTATGCCGGCATCGTGCGCGCGGGCGCGGCGGTGCCGCCGCTCTTCCTGTCGCAGATGGTGCACCTCGTCCTGCGCAACGCGCTCGACGGCTGCGGCGACCCCTACACCCTGCGCGCCGCCGAGCTGTTCTTCCGCCCGCAGAGGGTCTCGACCTGGGAGGGCGCGACGCTGCTGGCCGATCTCGAGCTGATCGAGGAATTCGAGGGCAAGGCGCCGGTCTCGCCCCTCGTCGGCATGCTCGGCAAGTCCATGGCCGACGAGCTCGACGTCCTCGACGACGGCAATTCCTGGACCTACTGGAGCCGCTCGGACGCCCACACGATGGCGCTCCCCCTCGGCTCCGCGCCCAAGGCCCGCGCGGGCCTCGCACGGGCGATCGAGGCCTTCGTGTCGCACATGCACGGCGTGTCCTGCACGGTGACGCCGGTCGAGCGGATCGAGGACCCCTCCTGGCGCTGGTTCGTCGGCCTCGATGCGGAAGCGACCGCCATCGGCAACCGCCTCTGGCGCGGCGAGCCGGTGGGATACGACGACCACGCGCGCATCCTGTGCCTGCTGCGCCTCGATCTGGGCAACGACGCGTCCGTCGAGCCGCGGGTGAAGGGCGCGCCGGTCTGGCTGATCCTCGCCATGAGCGACGACAAGGTGGTGCGGGTGAAGCCGCAGAACCTGGTGACGGGGCTGCCGCTGGTGGGGAGAACGTCATGACCCACCTCACCCTCGGCATCGTCGCGCGGCGACGTGAGACCGGCAATCGCTGGGCGCCCGTGTCCTGGGCGCCCTCGGCCGTGCTGCCCACCGCGCCGGAGACCGCGCCCTGGACGCGGCTCGCCTCGCAGGGGACGCAGGAGACCTGGTACGTGGGGCCCGCCACGCTCGATCTGCACCCCGGCGAGACGGCGCACTATCGCGACAATCTCGGCTCGGGCCGCCCGTCGGTCTGGGTGGCGCTGCGGCGCGACGGCGAGCGGCTCGGCGTCGCCGCGGTCAGCGTCGACCCCTACGAGGGCGAGGCGCTCGCCGGCGACGAGGCGCTCCTGCTCGAGGCGCTGCCGATGCCGGCCGAGGTGGAAGCGCTCGTGGCGGCCTTCGTGGCCGCGTTCCACGTCGAGCGGGAGTTCTACAAGCGCAAGCGCAAGCCCGCCGACCCGAACGCGCTCGCCCGCCGGGCACCCCGCGTGCTCGGCCTCGATCCGGACGAGGAGGACGGGCGGTGAGCGGGGAGGGCTTCCTCTCGCGCTGGTCGCGCCGAAAGCGGGAGGAGCTTCGCGAGCCGGCGCAGGAGCCGCAGGCGGACGCCGCCCTCCCCGCGCACGCCCCCGAGCCGGAGCTGGAGCCGACCCTCTCCGAGGAGGAGCTCGCAGCCCTTCCCCCGGTCGAGACGATCGACGCGACGACCGACATCACCGGCTTCCTGCGCAAGGGCGTCCCCGCCGCCCTGAAGAACGCCGCGCTACGCCGCGCCTGGGCGACGAACCCCGCGGTGCGAGACTATCTCGATCCCGCCCGCGAGTACGCGTACGACTGGAACGTCCCCGGCGGCGTCCCCGGAGACGGGCCGCTCGGGCCGGGCTTCGACGCGAAGGCCCTGGCGGATCGGCTGTTCGGCAGGCGCGAGCAGGACGTCGCCGAGGCGCCGCACCCGCCCGCGGAGCCCTCCGCCGACATGCGCGAGATGCCAACACCGCCTGAGCAGAATGCGCAACACAATAGGGACACAAATCACACGGAATCCGCGGAGGTCCCGACCGGGTACACGGCGCCTCCGACGGAAAGCACGGCCGCGCTTGAGTTTCGCGAGCCGGCTGCGGACCCTGTGCCGGCTCCGCCGCGTCGGAACGCTGCGGAAACCCGCCCGCGCCCGCGCCGTCACGGCGGCGCGACCCCCGTCTAAAGTCGTTCAAAAGAAGCTTGCCGAGGAACTATAGCCACGTACTATGGAACCGTTCGAAGGAGGCCGTCCCGAGAAGGCGGCAGGACGAGAAGACGGACTGGGGAAGCGCATGCGGGACGAAGGGCTCGATCTGGCGATCCGCGCCGCGGGCGGCGTCGGCGCACTCGCGCGCACGCTCGGCATCTCGCAGCCCTCCGTCTCGAACTGGAGCCGCATCCCGGCCGAGCGCGTGCTCGCGGTCGAGACCGCCACGGGCGTCTCGCGCTCGCTGCTGCGCCCGGATCTCTACCCGCAGGGGGGTGAGGGCGACGAGCCCGAGGGCGCGGTCGACGAGATCGATCTCCTGCGCGGCCGCGAGTACGACCTCCTCGCCCACCTGCTCGGCAAGGCTCCCACCGCGCAGACTCTGGAGGCGCTGCGCGGCCTCAAGGGTGATTCGAGCCCGCTCGGGATGGCGCATCTGGCGCTCGCCGATGCGGCGGCGCGGATCACGCCCGAGGCTGCGAGCCGCGAGTATTTCGATCTCTTCGTCGGGCTGGGGCGCGGCGAGCTGCTGCCCTACGCCTCCTTCTATCTCACGGGCTTCCTGCACGAGCGGCCGCTCGCCGCGGTGCGCGCCGACCTGAAGTCGCTCGGTCTCGAGCGCGAGGGCGGGCTGAAGGACCCGGAGGACCACATCGCCATCCTCTGCGACGTGATGGCCGGCCTCGCCGGGCGTCGCTTCGATGCGGAGGACAGCGCCGAGCGCGGCTTCTTCGAGCGGCACCTGAAGCCGTGGGCGCCGCGCTTCTTCGCGGATCTGGAGATCGCCCCGTCGTCGCGGCTCTACAAGGCCGTCGGCGTGGTGGGCCGGACCTTCCTCGAGATCGAGGCGGAAGCCTTCGAGATCGGGGACTGAGCGGGACGGGCGCGTGCGCGGGCGCGCCGGCTGACGATCGGAGGCGGTCCGCACCGCCCCAGGGAAACGGGTCCGCCCCCCCCACGGATCCGATGTGGAGGACCGGGAATGCGCAAGACGCAAACGGACGAGAGCGCCCGCGAGGCGCTCGATCGGCGCGGCTTCCTGCGGGCCGTCGGCGGAGCCGGCAGCCTCGCGGCGGCGGTCGTCGTCTCGCCCCTCGCCGGCGGCGAGGCACAGGCGACCGAGAGCGCCGACGAGAAGGTCAAGGCGCGCTACCAGGAAACGGCGCACGTCCAGGCCTTTTACCGCACCAACCGCTACTGAGGAGGCGGGTTCCATGCTCGTCAAGCGCAAGACGCAGGGCACGTCCGGCGAGGCCCGCCGCGCCCGCCATCCCGCCATCGTCGCGGGGCTCGTCAACCAGGCGATCGATCGCCGCACCTTCCTGCGCCGCTCCGGCCTCGCCGTCGGCGGGCTCGCCGCTGCGGGGACGCTCTCTCTGGGCGCGGTGCGCAAGGCCGAGGCCGGCCCGATGGTCGAGGGCGTCGCCGTCGAGACCCGCAAGAACATCTGCACCCACTGCTCGGTGGGCTGCACGGTGATCGCGGAAGTCCAGAACGGCGTCTGGGTCGGCCAGGAGCCGGCCTGGGAGAGCCCGATCAACCGCGGCACGCACTGCGCCAAGGGCGCGTCCGTCCGCGAGCTGGTCCACGGCGATCGCCGCCTGAAGTACCCGATGAAGATGGTCGGCGGGCAATGGGTCCGCACCACCTGGGACGAGGCGCTCACCGAGATCTCGGCGAAGCTCGGCACGATCCGCGAGCAGTCCGGCGCGGACAGCGTGTTCTGGCTCGGCTCGGCGAAGTTCTCCAACGAGGGCGCCTACCTCTACCGCAAGCTCGCCGCGTTCTGGGGCACGAACTCGGTCGACCACCAGGCGCGCATCTGCCACTCGACCACGGTGGCCGGCGTCGCCAACACCTGGGGCTACGGCGCCCAGACGAATTCCTACAACGACATCCGCAATTCCAAGACCATGATCATCATGGGCGGGAATCCCGCGGAGGCGCACCCGGTCTCGCTCCAGCACGTGCTTACGGGCAAGGAGCAGAACCAGGCGAACATGATCGTCATCGATCCGCGCTTCACGCGCACCGCCGCCCACGCCACGGAGTACGTCCGCATCCGTCCCGGCACCGACATCCCGGTGATCTGGGGCATGATGTGGCACATCTTCGAGAACGGCTGGGAGGACAAGGACTTCATCGCGCAGCGCGTCTACGGCATGGACGAGGTGCGCAAGGAAGTCGCCAAGTGGACGCCGGAGGAGGTCGAGCGCGTCTCCGGCGTGCCGGGCGAGCAACTGAAGCGCGTCGCCGAGATGTTCGCGACGCAGAAGCCCTCCACGCTGATCTGGTGCATGGGCGCGACGCAGAAGACGGTCGGCACCGCCAACGTGCGCGCCTACTGCAACCTGCTGCTCGCCACCGGCAACGTCGGCTCCGAGGGCACGGGCGCGAACATCTTCCGCGGCCACTGCAACGTGCAGGGCGCCACGGATCTGGGCCTCGACGTCACCTCGCTGCCGCTCTACTACGGCCTCGCCGAGGGCGGCTGGCGGCACTGGGCGCGTGTCTGGGAGGTCGAGTACGACTGGCTGCAGGCCCGCTTCGACGAGGTGCCCGCCAAGGGCGGCCGCGAGGGGCGCGACCGCAAGGCCAACATGGAGACCCCCGGCATCACCACCACCCGCTGGTTCGATGCGGTCATGCTGGACCCCGAGCAGGTCGACCAGCGCGACAACATCAAGGCGATGATGGTGTTCGGCCACGGCGGCAACACCGTCACGCGCATGCCCGAGGTGGCCGAGGGCTTGAAGCGCCTCGATCTCCTCGTCGTCGCCGACCCGCACCCGACCACCTTCGCGGTGCTCGGCGAGCGGACCGACAACACCTACCTCCTGCCGATCTGCACCCAGTTCGAGTGCTCGGGCTCGCGCACGGCCTCGAACCGCTCGATCCAGTGGGGCGAGAAGGTGGTCGAGCCGATCTTCGAATCGGCGAACGACTACTGGGTGATCTACCAGCTCGCCGAGAAGCTCGGCTTCGCCGACCGGATGTTCAAGAACATCACGATGGTCGATGGCAAGTTCGGCCCCGAGCCGCAGCCCGAGAGCGTGCTCTCCGAGATCAACCGCGGCGGCTGGTCCACCGGCTATTGCGGCCAGTCTCCCGAGCGGCTCAAGGCGCACATGGCCAACCAGGGCGCCTTCGACCTCGTCACCCTGCGTGCGCCGCGGGACGTGGCGGACGTCGGCGGCGACTATTACGGACTGCCCTGGCCGTGCTGGGGCACGCCGGAGATCCGCCATCCCGGCACGCACATCCTCTACAACACGAACCTGCACGTGAAGGACGGCGGCGGCGCCTTCCGCGCCCGCTTCGGCGTGGAGCGCGAGGGCGTGACGCTGCTCGCGGAGGGCTCGGCGCCGATGGGCTCGGAGCTGACCGACGGGCATCCCGAGTTCACCTACGGCGTCCTCAAGACGCTGGGCTGGGACGGCGACCTCACGCCCGCGGAACGCGCACGCATCGAGCGTCAGGGCGGCGAGAACGCCGATGCGGTCTCCTGGTCGACCGACCTCTCGGGCGGCATCCAGCGAGTCTGCCTCGAGCGCGGCGCGATCCCGTTCGGCAACGGCAAGGCCCGCGCCATGGCCTGGAACCTGCCCGACCCGGTGCCGGTCCATCGCGAGCCGATCTACACCGCGCGCCCCGACCTCGTGGCGCAGTACCCGACCCGCGACGACTTCCGTCAGCAGCGCGTGCCGAACATCGGCCACACGGTGCAGAAGACGGCGATCGAGAAGAACGTCCCGCGCGACTTCCCGATCATCCTCACCTCCGGCCGCCTGGTCGAGTACGAGGGCGGCGGTGAGGAGACGCGCTCCAATCCGTGGCTCGCCGAGCTCCAGCAGGACATGTTCGTCGAGATCAACCCGGCGGACGCGGCCGAGCGCGGGATCGCGGAAGGGCAGCTCGTCTGGGTCACCGGCCCGGAAGGCGGCGCGAGGACGCGGGTCAAGGCGCTCGTCACCGAGCGCGTCGGCCGCGGTGTGGCGTTCATGCCCTTCCACTTCGCCGGCTGGTTCCAGGGCGTCGACCAGCGCGCGAAGTACCCGCAGGGCACGGACCCGATCGTGCTCGGCGAATCCGTGAACACCGTGACCACCTACGGCTACGACCCCGTGACCGGCATGCAGGAAACGAAGGTCACGCTCTGCCAGATCGCGGCCGCGTGATCGGAGGATATCGACAATGGCTCGGATGAAGTTCCTCTGCGACGCGGACCGGTGCATCGAGTGCAACGCCTGCGTCACCGCCTGCAAGAACGAGCACGAGGTGCCCTGGGGCATCAACCGCCGTCGCGTCGTCACCATCAACGACGGCACGCCCGGCGAGCGCTCGATCTCGATGGCCTGCATGCACTGCACGGACGCGCCCTGCGCGGCCGTGTGCCCGGTCGACTGCTTCTACACGACGGCGGACGCGGTCGTGCTGCACTCCAAGGACCTGTGCATCGGCTGCGGCTACTGCTTCTACGCCTGCCCGTTCGGCGCGCCGCAATACCCGCGCGTCGGCAATTTCGGCTCGCGTGGCAAGATGGACAAGTGCACCTACTGCGCGGGCGGGCCCGAGGCGGACGTGACGATGGCGGAGTACGAGAAGTACGGCGCCAACCGTCTGGCCGAGGGCAAGCTGCCGATCTGCGCGGAGATGTGCTCGACCAAGGCGCTGCTCGCCGGCGACGGTGAGATCATCGCCGAGATCTACCGCGAGCGCGTGGTCACCCGCGGCTACGGCTCGGGCGCCTGGGGCTGGCAGACGGCCTACAAGGAGACGGTCGCGATCTGAGGCGCGGCTCGACAGAGGCGGCGGGGCGAGGCTCCGCCGCCGGACCGCCTCGTATTCGATAGGTTAGGGAAGGAACGTCCCATGCTCCGCGCGAGCCTCACCTCAATCGCCAAGGCCGGCCGCGTCGCGCTGGCGGCGGTCGCGCTCCTCGGCCTCGCCGCCCTCGCGGCGCCCGAGCCGACCCTGGCGCAGTCCGTCAACCCCACCGCCTCCGCGGTCACCGAGGAGCAGCTGCTCCAGGCGCTCCAGCCCGGCGGCGAGATCGCCGGCCGCGTCTCGATCCCCGACCAGAAGGCGACGGGCCTGATCAAGCCCGGCGGCCAGGACTGGCGCGCCTTCCACCAGGGGGCGATGTTCTGGATCACCGCGATCGCGCTCGTCGGCATGCTGGCCATCGTCGTCGCCTTCTACGCCGTGCGCGGCAAGATCACGATCGATTCCGGCCTCTCGGGCATGAAGATCCTGCGCTTCAACGCGTTCGAGCGCTTCGTCCACTGGCTCACCGCCGGATCCTTCCTGATCCTGGCGCTGACGGGGCTCAATCTCGTGCTCGGCCGCTACGTGCTGATCCCGCTGTTCGGACCCGAGACCTTCGCCACGGCGACCCAGCTCGGCAAGTACGCGCACAACTACCTCGCTTGGCCGTTCATGGCGGGCCTCGTGTTCATGCTCGCCGTGTGGATCAAGGACAACATCCCCGACCGCACGGACGTCGCGTGGCTCAAGGCCGGCGGCGGGCTCCTGAAGAAGGGCGTCCACCCGGAGGCGAAGAAGTTCAACGCGGGGCAGAAGGGCATCTTCTGGTCCGTCATCGTCGGCGGCGCGGCGCTCTCCGTCACGGGCGTGCTGCTGCTCTTCCCCTATCTCGCCGGCGGCTATGCCGACTGGCAGCTCGTGCAGATCATCCACGGCGTCGTGGCCGCCGTTCTCGTCGCGATCATGGTCGGGCACATCTACATCGGCTCGGTCGGCATGCAGGGCGCCTTCGACGCCATGGGGTCCGGCGAGGTCGACCTCAACTGGGCGCGCGAGCACCACTCGCTCTGGGCCGAGGAGGCCCGTCGCAAGCAGGGCGGCGCCTCCGCAGGGACGCCCGGCGCGCGACCGGCGCCGCAGCCCGCCGAGTGACGGGTCCGCGGCCTCGCGCATAGCGACACGAACGAAGGCCCGGCGCGGGGGACCGCGCCGGGCCTTCGCATGTTTCGGATCGGCCGCGCCGGTCAGAGCGCGAAGGGCGTCCCCTCGCCCGTGCCGGGAACGCGGAGCCAGTGGGCCACGGCGGCGCCGATGTCGGCGAAGCTCTCCCGCCGGCCCAGATCGCGCGACGCGATCCCCGGCCCGAAGGCGAGCACGGGCACGTGCTCGCGGGTGTGGTCCGTGCCGGTCCAGGTCGGGTCGTTGCCGTGGTCGGCGGTGAGCACCACCAGATCGCCGGGCGCGAGCGCCGCCTCGATCTCGGGCACGCGCGCGTCGAAGTTCTCCAGGCAGGCGGCGTAGCCGGGCACGTCGCGGCGATGCCCGAACTCCTGGTCGAAGTCGACGAGGTTGGCGAAGACGAGCCCGCCGTCCGGCAGCCGCGCGAGGGCCGCGAGCGCCGCGTCGAGATTCGCCGCGTTGCCGTGGCCCTTCACCTCCTCGCCGGTGGCGCGGTGGGCGAAGATGTCGCCGATCTTGCCCACCGAGACCAGCGCGCGCCGCTCACGCGCGAGCACGTCGAGGAGCGTGTCCGCCGGCGGGGGCAGCGCGTAGTCCCGGCGGTTGCCGGTGCGCTTGAAGCCGCTCTCCGGGGTGCCGACGAAGGGCCGGGCGATGACGCGCCCGACCTTGTACTCGGTGCACAGCTCCCGGGCGATCTCGCAGACGGCATAGAGGCGCTCGAGCCCGAAATGCTCCTCGTGCGCGGCGATCTGGAAGACGGAATCCGCGGACGTGTAGCAGATCGGCGCGCCGGTGCGGATGTGCTCGGCCGCATGCTCCTCGATGATCGCCATGCCGTTGGCGTGCTTGTCGCCCAGAATCCCCGGGAGCCCCGCCCGGGCGATCAGCGCGTCGGTCAGCGCCTCGGGGAAGGTGGGCTCGGTTCGTGGGAACGTTCCCCAGGCGAAGTGCACCGGGCAGCCCATGATCTCGTAGTGGCCCGACGGCGTGTCCTTGCCCGCGGAGGTCTCCACCGCGAAGCCGAAGGCGCCGGCCGGCCCGCTGGGCGGCGGCGCGAGCTCGGGCAGCGACGCGGCGTCGCCGGTCGAGGCGGCGTGCGCGAGGCCGATGCCGAGCCGCGCGAGGTTCGGCACGCGAAGCGGTCCCTCCCGCAGGCCGACGCGGTCGCCGCGCCCGTCGCGGCAGGCCGCGACGATGTGGCCGAGCGTGTCCGATCCGGCGTCGGAGATCTCGTCTCCGTAGGCATACGCGTCCTCGGCGCCGCCGATTCCGACGGAGTCGAGGACGATGACGAGGGCGCGGGGCATCGTTCGGGCTTCCTTCCTTGCACGCGAGGCTAGCCTCCGGAGGCCGGGATGTCATCCGGCCCATTCCCGTCGTCCAGGCCGCGAACGCGATCTCCCCGGATCGCGGCGAGCTTGGCCATTCCCTTGCAACCCCTGGCGAAAACGCCCGCCGGACCCCGTGGCGTGAGACTTCGTTAACCCTATCGCGCTCTCATCGGAGGACAGGCTGCGGGTGCTTCGTCCCGTGCCGCTTCCGTTGACGACCATACACGCCCATGGTATCCCAAATCATCCCGGTCACGGTGCTTCGCCAGCCGCACGGATGCCGCTCACGCGGCCCCGAGCGTATGCGCGCGCCCTCGTGGACGGGCTCCGGCGGCGTACCTGCCGGCGGGTTCGGTTCGGGGAGCGTCAGGGCGGCCGATGAACCGCTTCGTATCCAACTTCACCAATCGGCTGGATGCGAAGGGGCGCGTCTCCATCCCGGCGCCGTTCCGGGCCGTGCTGGCCCGCGACGGGTTCGAGGGGCTCTACGTCCATCCGGCGCTCGACGCGCCGGCACTGGATGCGGGGGGCAATCGTCTGCTCGAGGAGATCGACGCGTTCCTGTCGAGCCTCACGCCCTATTCGGACGAGCGCGACCAGCTTTCGACGGCGCTCTTCGGGACGAGCGAGATCCTCAAGGTCGACACGGAGGGACGAGTCATCCTGACGGAGAGCGTGAAGGCCCATGCGGGGATCGCGGACAGCGTGAGCTTCGTGGGCCTGGGCCACAAGTTCCAGATCTGGGAGCCCGAGCGTTTTCGTGCGCATCTGGAGGAGGCGCGTACGAAGGTGCGGGAGCTCAAGCGATCGATCGGAACGGCCGCGCTCGGGTCGTCCTCCAGGCCGGGGGACGCCGCGGCGGGAGACGGTTCTCCGGGAGCACGAGTGCGATGACGGGCCGCGGCGACGGCCTGGCCGGAGCCGCTGGCGGACCGGCCCGTCACGCACCCGTGCTCCTCGCGGAGGTGGTCGCGGCCCTCGCGCCGGCCGCGGGCGGCACGATCCTGGACGGTACCTTCGGTGCCGGCGGCTACACGCGCGCGCTGCTCGATGCGGACGCGCGCACGGACGTCGTCGCCCTCGATCGCGACCCGACGGCGATCGCCGGCGGCGCCCCGCTCGTGGCAGCGTATGGGCCGCGCCTGACCCTGGTCGAGACCCGCTTCGGCGCGCTGGAGCGGATCGCCGCCGAGATCGCGCCCGACGGCCTCTCCGGCGTCGTCCTCGACATCGGCGTCTCCTCGATGCAGCTCGACGAGGCCGAGCGCGGCTTCTCGTTCCGCACCGAGGGCCCCCTCGACATGCGCATGGAGCAGTCCGGCCCCAGCGCGGCGGACATCGTCAACGAGGCGGACGAGACGACGCTCGCCGACATCTTCTACCACTACGGCGAGGAGCGCCGCTCCCGAGCGATCGCCCGGGGCATCGTCGAGGCGCGCCGGAAGACGCGCTTCGAGACGACGACGCAGCTCGCCGACCTCGTCTCGCGCTTCGTGCGCGCCGAGCCGCACGGCCCGCACCCGGCGACGCGGACCTTCCAGGCCCTGCGCATCGCCATCAACGACGAGCTGGGCGAGCTCGTGCGCGCGCTGCACGCCGCCGAGCGGGTGCTCGCGCCCGGCGGGCGGCTCGTGGTCGTCACCTTCCATTCGCTGGAAGACCGGATCGTCAAGCAGTTCCTCGCCGCGCGCGCCGGGCGGACGCCCGCCGGCTCGCGCCATCTCCCTGCGGGCGAGGCACCGCAGCCGAGCTTCCGCCTCGCGACCAAGGGGCCGGTCGTCCCCGGGGAGGCCGAGCTTTCCGCCAACCCGCGCGCCCGCTCGGCGAAGCTGCGCGCCGGCGAGCGGCTCGACGCCCCCGCGCAGGCGCCCCTCTCGGCGCTCGAGACCCTCGCCACCCTCCCCGCCCCCGCCCGTCCGCGAGCCCGCCGATGATCAAGATCCTGCACGTCGCGGCGATCGCGGGGCTGATCGGCTCGGCCGTCTGGGCCTACTCCATCAAGTACGAGACCATCCGCCAGACCGAGGAGCTCACGCGGCTGGAGCGCGAGATCGCGCGCGAGCGCGAGATGATCGCGGTGCTGCGCGCCGAATGGGCCTTCCTCAACCGGCCCGACCGGGTCGAGGCGCTGGCGGACGCGCACCTGCCCGAGATCGTGCCGTTCACGGTCGAGCACCTCGCGCGCTTCGAGGACCTGCCGGAGCGTCCGCCCGCGGCCGACGAGATCGGCGCGAAGCTCGAGGCGCTCGGCCTCGCGGCGCCCACGGCGACTCCGGGCACGACGGGCTCGATCCCCGCCCGCGCCGCCGTGACGCCCACCACCCGCACGCCTGCGAGGTAGACCGTGCCCACGCGTAACGCGACGCAGCGACAGACCACCGAGCCGGAGGCCGCCGCCTCGCCGCGTCGGGGCTTCATCGGCGGGCTGTTCCGGCTGCGCGCCGACAAGAGCCGCGCGCGCATCGCGCTCGGCATGGTCTGCTTCGCGGGCCTGTTCGGCATCATCGCCGGGCGGCTCGTCCTGCTCGGCATCGAGCCGGACGCCGAGACCGGGCCGCGCCGCGCCGCCTCGAGCGAGATCGGCACCGTGCGTCCGGACATCCTCGACCGCAACGGGGAGATCCTCGCCACCGACATCACCATGGCCTCGGTCTTCGCCGAGCCGCGCAACATCATCGATCCGGACGAGGCGACCGAGCTGCTCACCGCGGTCTTCCCCGACCTCGACGCGACCAAGCTGCGCGACGAGCTCTCGACGGATCGCGGCTTCATCTGGGTCAAGCGCGAGATCACGCCCCGCGAGCAGGCTGAAGTGCACGCGCTCGGCATCCCGGGCGTGGGCTTCCTGCCGGAGAACAAGCGCGTCTACCCCAACGGCGTGGCCGCCGCCCACGTCCTCGGCTTCGCCGACATCGACAACGTCGGCATCGCCGGCATCGAGCAGTGGATCGACGCGCAGGGCCTGGCGCTCTCCGGTGACGAGATCGCGCCCGGCGAGAACCCGGACCCCGCGCCGGTGCGGCTGTCGATCGACCTGCGGGTGCAGCACGCGGTGCGCGCCGAGCTCGTCGCGGCCATGGAGAAGTTCTCCGCCATCGCCGCCGCGGGCCTCGTCCTCGACGTGCGCACCGGCGAGGTGATCAGCCTCGTCTCGCTGCCCGACTTCGACCCCGGCGTGCCCACGGACGCGCTCCAGCCCGACCGGATCAACCGCATCAACGTCGGCGTCTACGAGATGGGCTCGGTGATGAAGGCGGTGACGACCGCCCAGGCGCTGGAATCGGGCCGCTTCACCATCAACTCCGTGATCGACGCCCGCGGCTCGCTGCGCTTCGGGCGCCAGACGATCAGCGATTATCGCGGCGAGAACCGCCCGCTGACCGTGCCGGAAGTGTTCATCCACTCCTCCAACGTCGGCACGGCGCGCATGGCGCTGGCACTCGGCCCGCAGCACCAGCAGGACTTCCTGCGCGAGCTCGGCCTGCTCGGGCGCCTGCGCACGGAGCTCGCCGAGAGCGCCGCGCCGATCGTGCCGGGGCGCTGGGGCGAGATCAACACGGCGACGATCTCCTTCGGCCACGGCATCGCCGTGCAGCCGCTCGCCGCGACGATGGCGACCGCCGCCATGGTCAACGGCGGCTACCTCATTCCGCCGACCTTCCTCCAGCGCGCGGAGGAGGATGCGCAGGCGATCGCCGACCAGGTGATCTCCCGCGAGACCAGCGAGGCGCTGCGCTACGTCATGCGGCTCAACGCCGAGCGGGGCTCGGCCCGCTCCGCGGCGATCGCCGGCTTCTACGTCGGCGGCAAGACCGGCACCGCCGAGAAGGTGGTGGACGGCCGCTACGCCCGCGACAGGCGGCTCAACACGTTCTTCGCGGTCGCGCCGGCGGACGATCCGCGCTATCTCTTCCTCACCATCCTCGACGAGCCGAAGGCGCTGCCGGAGACGCACGGCTTCGCGACGTCGGGCTGGAACGCCGCCCCGACCACCGGCAAGATCATCGAGCGCGTCGCGCCCATGCTGGACATCCCGCCCCGCTTCGATCCGCCCGTCTCACCCTTCCCGACGATGGCGCGCGCGGGCGCCTGGGGGACGACGCAGTGAGCTGGAAGCGGCTCGCAGACCTCCTCGACGAGACCCCTGCGGAGCTGGCGGGCGTCACCGTCTCCGGCGTCGCGGTCGACAGCCGGGTTGTGACACCGGGCGGCCTCTTCGTCGCGGTCCCCGGCACGAAGGTCGACGGCCTGCGCTTCGTGCCCGCGGCGATCGCCGCCGGCGCGACGGCGGTCGCCGGCGAGGCCGCGCGGCCCGCCGATCTCGACGCGTCGGTCGCCTGGGTGCGCGTCGCGGACGCCCGCGCGGCGCTCGCCCAGGCCGCCGCGCGCCTGCATCCGCGCCAGCCGGAGACGATCGTGGCCGTCACCGGCACGGCCGGCAAGAGCTCGGTCGCCGACTTCGTGCGCCAGATCGAGGACGCCCGCGGGAACGCCTCCGCGAGCCTCGGCACGCTCGGCATCGTCACGTCCGCGGGCGCGAGCTACGGCGGGCTCACCACGCCCGATCCGGTCGCCCTGCACAGGACGCTCGAGCGGCTGGCCGGAGACGGGATCACCCACCTCGCCGTGGAGGCGTCCTCACACGGCCTCGACCAGAAGCGCCTCGACGGCGTGCGGCTCGCGGCCGCCGCCTTCACCAATCTCGGCCGCGACCACCTCGACTACCATCCGACGATGGAGGCCTACTTCGAGGCGAAGATGCGCCTGTTCCGGGTGCTGCTTCCCGCGGATCGGCCGGCGGTGATCAACGCCGACGGCGACTGGTCCGACCGCGCCGAGGCGGTCGCCCGCGAGACCGGGCGGCGCGTCCTCAGCACCGGCGTGAAGGGCACGGACCTGCGGCTCTTGTCGGCGACGCGCACCGGCTTCTCGCAGCGGCTGCGGATCGCGCACACGGGCGGGGAGACCGAGGTCGACCTGCCCCTCATCGGCGATTTCCAGGTCGAGAACGCACTCGTCGCCTCCGGGCTCGCCATCGCGGCGGGCGCCGAGCCGGAGGCCACGTTGGCGGCGCTCGCCCGCTTGCGCGGCGTACCCGGGCGCCTCGAGGCGGTCGGAGAGACGAACGGCGCGCTGTGCCTCGTCGACTACGCCCACAAGCCGGACGCCCTGCGCCACGTGCTCGCCACGCTGCGGCCGTTCGCCACGGGCAAGCTCGTCGTCGTCGTCGGCTGCGGCGGCGACCGCGACCCCGGCAAGCGGCCGATCATGGGTCGTGTCGCGGTCGAGGGCGCGGACGTCGCGATCGTCACCGACGACAACCCGCGCAGCGAGGATCCGGCCGCGATCCGCGCCGCGATGATGGCGGCGGCGCCGGAAGCGCGCGAGATCGGCGATCGCGCCGAGGCGATCCGCGCGGGCGTGGCGATGCTCGGCCCGGGAGACGTGCTGGTCGTCGCCGGCAAGGGCCATGAAACCGGCCAAATCGTGGGCGACCGGACTCTGCCGTTCTCCGACCACGCCGAGGTTCGGGCGGCGATCGAGGCGAGGACGCGATGACGACGAACGACGCGCGGACGCACACCGCCCCCCCTCTCTGGACGGGTGCCGCCGCGCGCGATGCCATGGGCGCGACCGTGCACGGGACGCTGCCCGGGCGGATCGAGGGCGTCTCCATCGACACGCGCACGCTGGAGCCCGGCGACCTCTTCGTCGCCATCGTCGGCGAGAGCAACGACGGGCACGCCTACGTCGCCGACGCCTTCGCGAAGGGCGCGGCGGCCGCGCTCGTGGCGCACGACCGCGCCGCGGGGCTCGCCGGCACGGGGCCGCTCTTCGCCGTTCCCGACACACTGCGCGGGCTCGAGGACCTCGGCCGCGCGGCGCGGGCGCGCACGAGCGCGAAGATCGTCGCCATCACCGGCTCCGTCGGCAAGACCGGCTCGAAGGAGGCGCTGCGGGTCGCGCTCGCCCGTTCCGGCCGCACCCATGCCGCCCAGGCGTCGTACAACAATCACTGGGGCGTGCCGCTGACGCTCGCGCGGATGCCGGCGGACGCCGAGTTCGGCGTCTTCGAGATCGGCATGAACCACGCCGGCGAGATCGCGCCCCTCTCGCGCATGGTGCGCCCCCACGTCGCCATCGTCACCACCGTCGAGGCGGTGCACATCGAGAACTTCCGCGACGTGCGCGGGATCGCCGACGCCAAGGGCGAGATCTTCCTCGGGCTCGAGCCCGGCGGCGTCGCGATCGTCAACCGCGACAACCCCCATTGCGACCGGCTGATCGCGCTCGCCTCCGCCGCCGATGCGGGGCGAATCCTCACCTTCGGCGAGGACGCGCGCGCGGACGTGCGGGCCGTGACCATCGTCACCCGCCCCGATCTCTCCATCGTCGACGCGAGCGTGCTCGGCCAGCGCTGCGCCTACCGGATCGGCATGGCCGGCCGGCACATCGCGCTCAACACGCTCGCCCTCCTCGCGGCGGCGAAGGCGCTCGGGCTCGACGTCGCGCTCACCGCGCTCGCGCTCGCCGACGTCGAGCCGCCCGCCGGGCGCGGCGCCCGGCGGGAGCTCGCGCTCGTGGGCGGCACGGTCACCCTCGTCGACGAGAGCTACAACGCCAACCCGGCCTCCGTGCGCGCGGCGCTGGAGACGCTCGGCCAGATGGAGCTGCCCTGGCGCGGGCGGCGCATCGCCGTGCTCGGCGACATGCTCGAGCTCGGCCCCGACGGGCCCCGTCGGCACAGTGAGCTCGCCCCCGTCGCGCTCGGCGCGGGGGTGGACCTCGTCTTCACCGTGGGCGAGCTGATGAAGGGCCTCCACGCGGCGCTGCCGCCCGAGCGCCGCGGCGGCTGGGCGGCGACCTCGGAGGGGCTCGTCGGCACCGTCGTCGGCGCGCTCAGGCCGGGCGACATCGTGATGATCAAGGGATCGCGCGGCGTGCGCACGGAAAGGATCGTCAAGGCGATCGAGGAGCGCTATAGCGAGGCCGCCGCGCCGCGCGCGGCCGCCGAGGCCGCGCCCGTGGGGCGCCGAGGATAACCCGCTCCCATGCTCGTCTGGCTCTCCGAATTCTCCGAGACGATCGGCCTGCTCAACGTCCTGCGCTACATCACCTTCCGAACGGGGATGGCGACGGCGACGGGCTTCCTGTTCGTGTTCTGGTTCGGCCCCTCGATCATCGCGGCGCTGCGCGTGCGCCAGGGCAAGGGCCAGCCGATCCGCGAGGACGGGCCGCAGTCGCACCTGCTGACGAAGCGCGGCACGCCCACCATGGGCGGGCTGATGATCCTGGCCGGCCTCATCGTCTCGACGCTCCTGTGGGCCGACCTAGAGAACGCCTACGTCTGGATCGTCCTGATGGTGACCGTCGGCTTCGGCGCGATCGGGTTCTACGACGACTACCTGAAGGTGACGAAGCAGTCCCACAAGGGCTTTTCCGGCCGCTCGCGGCTGGCGATCGAGGGGCTGATCGCCGGCACCGCGATCGTGGCGATCGCCTACACGGCCACGCCGGCGCTGGCGAACCACCTCGCGCTGCCCTTCCTCAAGGACGTGCTCCTGAACCTCGGCTGGTTCTACGTGGTCTTCGGAGCGCTCGTGATCGTGGGCGCCGGCAACGCCGTGAACCTGACCGACGGGCTCGACGGGCTCGCCATCGTGCCGGTGATGATCGCCACCGCGAGCTTCGGCTTCATCGCCTACCTCGTCGGCAACGCCATCTTCGCGAACTACCTGCAGATCCACTTCGTGCCCGGCACCGGCGAGCTCGCCGTGATCTGCGGGGCGCTGATCGGGGCCGGGCTCGGCTTCCTGTGGTTCAACGCGCCCCCGGCGCAGGTCTTCATGGGGGACACGGGCTCTCTCGCGCTGGGCGGCATGCTCGGCACGATCGCGGTGGCGACGAAGCACGAGATCGTGCTCGCCATCGTCGGCGGGCTCTTCGTGCTCGAGGCAGCGTCCGTGATCATCCAGGTCGTGTCCTTCAAGCTCACCGGCCGGCGCGTCTTCAAGATGGCGCCGATCCACCATCACTTCGAGCAGCTGGGCTGGACGGAGCCGCAGGTGGTGATCCGCTTCTGGATCATCGCCGTCGTGCTCGCCATGGTCGGGCTCGCCACGCTCAAGCTGCGTTGAGGAGAGCCGCGCGATGACGCCCGTGACGACCTTCGCCGGGCGGTCGGTCGCCCTGTTCGGGCTCGGCGGCTCGGGGCTCGCGACGGCGCGGGCGCTCGTCGCGGGCGGCGCCGCCGTCGCCGCCTGGGACGATGCGGAGGCGAAGCGCGCCGAGGCGGCTGCGGCGGGCGTCCCCGTCGTCGACCTCGCCCAGGCGGACTGGGCCGGGTACTCCGCCCTGGTGCTCTCGCCCGGCGTTCCCCTCACCCACCCCGCCCCGCACTGGACGGTGGAGAAAGCGAGAGTGGCGGGCATCGAGATCATCGGGGACATCGAGCTGTTCTGCCGGGAGCGTCGGGCGGTCGCGCCGGACGCGCCCTTCGTGGCCATCACCGGCACGAACGGCAAGTCGACGACCACCGCGCTCCTCGCCCACGTCCTGCGCGAGGCGGGCGTCGACGTCGCCATGGGCGGCAACATCGGCACGCCGATCCTCGCACTGCCGCCGCCCTCCGAGGAGCGCGTGCACGTGGTCGAGGTGTCCAGCTTCCAGATCGACCTCGCGCCCACCCTCGACCCGACGATCGGCTGCCTGATCAACATCACCCCCGACCATCTCGACCGCCACGGCACGCTCGAGGCCTACGCCGCGATCAAGGAGCGGCTCGTAGCGGGCGCGCGCACGGCGCTGGTGGGCGTCGACGACGACCTGACGAACGCCATCGGCAAGCGGCTCTCCGAGCGGGAGGGGTCGGACGTCTACCCCGTCTCGGCGCGGGGCGAGCGGCCCTGGGGCTTCTTCGCGTCGGGCACCGAGATCCGCGCCCGCAACGCCGGCGAGACGCTCGCGGACGCGCTCGTGCTCGCCGATCTCGCGGGCGTCGAACCCCTGCGGGGGCGCCACAACGCCCAGAACGCCGCCTTCGCCTGCGCCGCCGCCTGGCTGTCCGGCGCGCCGCCCGAAGCGATCGCCGCGGCGGTGCGCACCTTCCCCGGCCTCGCCCATCGCATGGAGCAGGCGGGCGCGCGCGGGCGGGTGCGCTTCGTCAACGATTCGAAGGCGACGAACGCGGACTCGACCGAGGTGGCCCTCGCGGCCTACGACCGCGTCTTCTGGATCGCCGGCGGCAAGCCGAAGGCCGGCGGCATCGCGTCGCTCGCGCCCCATTGGGGAAAGATCGCCAAGGCCTACCTGATCGGCGCGGCGACCGATGCGTTCGCCGCAACGCTCGACGGGCATGTCGCCTACGAGCGCTGCGGCACGCTCGACGTCGCCGTGGTACGGGCCGCCGAGGACGCGGCGGCGACGGGGGAGGACGAGGTCGTCCTGTTCTCCCCGGCCTGCGCGTCCTTCGACCAGTTCCGGAATTTCGAGGAGCGCGGCGAGCGGTTCAAGGCACTGGTGGCCGGGCTGGGGTGAGGCTGGCCTGCGCTGCCTCTCACCCCTGCCGCACCAGCACCCGCGCCCCCACCGGCACGCGCTCGTAGAGATCGACGATGTCCTCGTTGAGCATGCGCACGCAGCCCGAGGAGACGGCCTCGCCGATGGACCAGGGCTCGTTGGTGCCGTGGATGCGGAAGAGCGTGTCGCGGTCGCCCTGGTAGAGGTAGAGCGCGCGGGCGCCGAGCGGGTTCTCGAGGCCGCCTTCCATGTAGGTCGGCAGGTCGGGATTGATGCGCAGCATGTTGTCGGTGGGGCCCCAGCCGGGCCAGACGCCCTTGCGGCCGACGCGCGCCGCGCCGCGCCAGGAGAAGCCGTTGCGGCCGACCCCGATGCCGTAGCGCATCGCCTTGCCGCCCTCCTCCACGAGGTAGAGGAAGCGCCCGTCGATATCGACGACGATCGTGCCCGGCGCCTCGCCGCCCGTGTAGGAGACCTGCTGGCGCATCAGCTCGGGGCGCATCAGCGAGCGGTTCACGAGCGGGATGTCGAAGGGCTCGTCGTCCCTGTAGCCCGTGTACCAGGCGGTGGTGCCGTCGAGCGAGACCGCCTGCGCGAGCACCGCGGGGGACACCCAGTCCCCCCGCGCGGGCCCATCCGCCGTCGTGGCGGTGTTGCACGCCGCGAGGGCGCCGATCGTGAGCACGAGGAGGAGACGCGCGAGCATGGAGGACGGACCCGGGAGAGCGATGGCACGCGCCCGCGTGAATCGCGAGCACCCGCATGGTTAAGGAACGTCCTTAAGGATCGCTTACCGCACCGCAAGCGCCGCCATGGGGGCGGAGTGTTTTCCTCTGTCGCTGTGGCCTTATTGCCGCATGTAGAGGATGCGCGCGCGGATGGTGCCTTCGAGCGCCCGCAGCGCGGAGAGGATCTCGCGGCTGTCGGCGGGCACCCCGTCCACCTCCACCACCACGTAGCCGATCTCGCCGTCGGTCTGGAGATACTGGCTCGCGATGTTGATGCCGCGGTCGGCGAACACGCCGATGAGCCGCGAGAGGATGCCCGGCACGTTCTGGTGGACGTGGATGTAGCGCGTGCCCCGGGCGCGCCCGGGCAGCTGGGCCTGCGGGAAGTTGACCGCGCCCACCGTCGCGCCGACGTCGGAATACTCGACGAGCTTGCGCGCCACCTCGACGCCGATGCGCTCCTGCGCCTCGACCGTCGAGCCGCCCACGTGCGGCGTGAGGATGACGTTGTCGATGCCCTGGAGCGGGCTCTCGAAGGGCTCGTTGTTCGAGCCCGGCTCCTTGGGGAAGACGTCGACGGCGGCGCCGCGCAGGTGCCCGTCCCGGAGCGCCGCGGCGAGCGCGTCGATGTCGACCACCGTGCCGCGGGAATTGTTGATGAGGTAGGCGCCCGGCTTCATGGCGCGGATCTCGCGCGCGCCGATCATGCCCTCGGTCTCGGGCGTCTCCGGCACGTGCAGCGTGACCACGTCCGCCTTCGCGAGCAGCTCCTGGAGCGTGTCGACCGGCTCGGTGTTGCCGTGGCGCAGCTTCTCGGTGCGGTCGTAGTACATCACCCGCATGCCGAAGCTCTCGGCCAGCGTCGAGAGCTGCGAGCCGATGTTGCCGTAGCCGACGATGCCGAGGCACTTTCCGCGCACCTCGTGGCTGTCGGTGGCGGACTTGTCCCACCCGCCCTCGTGGGCGGCGTTGGAGCGCGGCACGGCCCTGCGCATCAGCATGACGACCTCGGCCAGCGTCAGCTCCGCCACCGAGCGGGTGTTCGAGAACGGCGCGTTGAACACGGGCACGCCCCGCAGGCGGGCGGCGTCGAGGTCGACCTGGTTCGTGCCCACCGAGAAGCACCCGACCGCGATCAGCCGGTCCGCGGCCTCGAAGATCTCGCGCGTCAGCTGCGTGCGCGATCGGATGCCGAGGATGTGGACGCCCTTCACCGCCTCCTTCAGCGATTCCCCGTCGAGCGCCGTCTTCAGCCGCGTGATCGAGGCGTAGCCCGCGGCCTCGAGCAGCGCGACGGCGCTGTCGTTGACGTTCTCGAGCAGGAGGATGCGGATCTTGTCCTTGGACAGGGAGAGCGGAGCGGTCATCGAGCAATCTCTGGTGCGTGTCGGCGCCGGCGCGGCACGGCTTCCATGTCGCAGCCGCGGGTGGAGGAATCAAGGTGGGGCGGCGCATGGGGGGCCGGCGTGGGGCGCTGCCGTTTCGTCCACGATGTTCGTGTCTCACCCGACGCGACGCGCCCCGTCGAACGGACTAGGAAGAGGCCCGACGCAGCCGAGCCGATGCCCTTTCGATGTCCCAGCCCGCCACCGAGCCCTCCCCCGAAGCCTCCTCCAAGGCCTCCTCCAAGGCCTGCTCCAAGCCCGAGACTCTCTACGACGCCATCGGCGGTGCCCCGGCGGTCGCCGCGCTCGCGGCGCGCTTCTACGCGCTGATGGACGTGCTGCCGGAGGCCGCGGCCTGCCGCGCGATCCATCCCGAATCGCTCGAGGGCAGCGAGGAGACGCTCCGTCTCTACCTCACGGGCTGGCTCGGGGGGCCGCCGCTCTACGTCGAGCGGCGCGGGCCGCCGATGCTGCGCCGGCGGCACCTCCACGCCCCGATCGGCACCGCCGAGATCGAGGGCTGGCTCGCCTGCTTCGAGCGGGCTTGGGCGGAGACGGTGCCGGATCGCGCGCTCGACGCCGTCCTGCTGCCCAAGGTTCGGGCACTAGCCCGGCACATGCGCAACCAGGACGCCTGACGCGTCGCCGCGGCCGGCGTCAGCCGCGGCCCTCGACGATCTCGCGCTCGCGGAAGACGAGCGGGCGCGCCGTCGGGCGCCCGGTCTTGCGGCGGGTGAGAAAGCGCGGCCGGCGCCCGGACAGGAGCCCGTGGCGGCGGCGCTGGCGAACCTCGCCGAGCGCGAGCGGCCCGATCTGCGGATAGGGCGCGGCGAGGCTGCCGTCGGGGTTCTGGATCATGAGCGGCAGGCCGCTCTCCTGGCCGAGCCGACGCCACACGGCGACGATCTCCTCCTCGTCGAAGCGGCCGAGCACGGTCGCGATCTCGCCCGTGCGGGCGATCGCCGCGATCTCGAAGGCCGGCGCACCGGCGGGCTCGTCCGCCCCGCGCTCGGCGATGCGCATCGCGAGACCGGCGAGGCGGCCCGGAGGCACGCACAGGCCCAGCGTGTCGCAGGCGCTCTCGTCCGTCTCGAGAAAGCCGGAGCCGTCCATCGGGACGGCTCCGGCCGCGTTTGATCTGTCCGCCATCATGCTCGACGCCCTGTCAGCGTTGGGTGGCCGGCGGCTTGTTCTTGGATGATCGCCGCTCGATCCATGAGCCGATCATGCGGATGCTTCGCGTTCGCGGGCTTAAGCTTTTCGGTTAAAAGACGCTCAATCCGGGCGATGCTGAACGAATGCTTGCGAGGTTTGTGGAAAATCGCGGCATCGACCCGGCCACGGCGGCCGCCGAGCTTGCGTCCGCCCCGCCGCGTCCCTACCTTCGTCGATGAGCGGACGTGCCGTCGCGGCCGCCGCGGACGAGACCTCGATGCCCCTTTCCCCACAGACACGCGCCGATCTCGCCTCCGCCCTGGAGGAGGCCGCCCGCGAGGCGGGCGAGATCGCCCGCGGCTGGTTCCGCGAGGGCGACAAGACCACCGCGCGGGTCTGGAACAAGGCCGGCGGATCGCCTGTGACCGAGGCGGACGTCTCCGTCGACGCCTTCCTCAAGGTGCGGCTGTCGCAGATCCTGCCGGAGGCCGGCTGGCTCTCCGAGGAGACGCGCGACGATCCGGCGCGGCTCGACAGGCGCCTCGTCTGGATCGTCGACCCGATCGACGGCACCCGCGCGTTCCTGAACGGCATTCCGGACTGGTCGGTGGCGATCGCGCTGCTCGTCGACGGCGCGCCGACGCTCGGCGTCGTCCACGCCCCGGCCCGGGAGGGCTTCTACGAGGCGCAGGCCGGCGCCGGCGCGCGGCTCAACGGCACGCCGATCGCCACGGGCGTCCGCGAGGCGCTGGCGGGCGCAAACGTGGCCGGTCCCAAGCCCATGGTGGACGCGCTCGCGCGCCGCAGCGGCCCCTTCGGCGCCGTCACCAAGGTGCCCTCCCTCGCGCTGCGGATCGCGCGCGTCGCGTCAGGCGAGCACGACCTCGCCCTCGTGACCGCGAACGCACGCGACTGGGATCTCGCGGCCGCCGATCTCGTTCTCGCGGAGGCGGGCGGCACGCTGTCGGACCCGACGGGCGTCGCGCCGGTCTACAATCGGCCGGAGCCGGTGCACGGGGTTCTCGTCGCGGCCTCGCGCGCCTTGCATCCGCGCCTCGTTGAGGCCATGACGAGCGACGATACCGACACGCGGCGGCCGGCCGCCGCGGGCTGAGCCCGCGCTTCGCGGCCCGCCCCGTGCTTCCGGGCGACCGCGACGCGCGAGCCCCGAGCGCAACGAGAGCAGCATGACCGAGATCGACACCCGCGCACCCACGCCCGCTCAAACCGCGGCGCAGCCCGCCGCCCACAAGGGCGAGCAGCTCCTCCACCTGGTCTTCGGCGGCGAGCTGGACGACCCCGAGCACGTCCGCTTCCGCGACCTCGACGCGCTCGACATCGTCGGCATCTACCCCAATTATGCAACGGCCTTCGCCGCCTGGAAGGCGAAGGCTCAGGCGACCGTCGACAACGCCCATATGCGGTACTTCATCGTCCATCTGCATCGCCTGCTCGAGCCGCCGGTCGGCTGAACCACGGGCCGGCCGAGAAAAGTAACGGGCATGTCCCTCCTCAAGCGCATCGGCAGGCATCCGCGTGTCCAAGCCGCGGCGGGCTACGCCTTCGCGCGCTACCTCGGGCTCGTGCGCCTGACCAACCGCTTCACGATGGATCCGCCGGACGCGCACGATCGCGTCGGGCCGCTGATGCCCGTGATCGCGGCGATGTGGCACGGCCAGCACTTCCTCGTGCACCTCGCCCGGCGCCCGCAGGACCCCACCGCCTGCCTCGTCTCGCGCTCAGGCGACGGCGAGCTCAACGCCATCGCGCTCGAGCATCTGGGCGTGCGCCCGATCCGCGGCTCCGGCGATCGCGGACGCGGGCGGGTGCGCGAGAAGGGCGGCGCGCAGGCCATGCGCGCCATGCTGCGCGCGCTCGCGGGCGGCGAGAGCGTGGTGATGACCGCCGACGTCCCCAAGATCGCCCGCCGCGCCGGCGAGGGCATCGTCACGCTCGCGCGGCTCTCCGGCCGGCCGATCGTGCCCGTGGCCGTGGTGACGAGCCGGCGCAAGGTCTTCGACAGCTGGGATCGCGCGGCGCTCGGCCTGCCCTTCGGGCGCGGGGCGATCGTCATCGGCGATCCGGTCTTCGTCGCGCGCGACGCCGGGCCGGACGCGATCGAGGCCGCACGCCGGGCGGTGGAGGCGGGCCTCGACGGCGTGCATGCGCGCGCCTATGCGCTCATCGGCGCGACGGACCCGGGATGCGACCTGCGCGCCGCGCCCTCGGGAGGCGGCGCATGAAGCGCGGCTCCCGGCTGCTCGCGGGCTATCGCCTCGGCGTGTCGCTCCTCACCCCCGCCGCCGCCGGGCTCCTGCTGTGGCGGCGCGGCAAGGGCAAGGAGGACCCGGCGCGGCTCGGCGAGCGCCGCGGCCATCCGGGCCGCTCGCGGCCCGAAGGTCCGCTCGCGTGGCTGCACGGCGCCTCCATCGGCGAGACGCTGGCCATCCTGCCTCTGGTCGAGCGGCTGACGCGCCGCGGCATCACCGTGCTCGTGACGTCGGGCACGCGCACCTCGGCGCAGCTCGTGGCGCGACGCCTGCCGCCGGGCGCGATACACCAGTTCGTGCCCCTCGACGTGCCGCTCTACGTCAAGCGGTTCCTCGACCATTGGCGGCCGGATCTGGCGCTGTTCGCCGAATCGGAGCTGTGGCCGAACTTCGTCCACGCGCTCGACCGGCGCGGCATTCCCCTCGTCCTCGTCAACGGCCGGCTCTCCGAGCGCTCCTTCCGGCGCTGGATGCGTGCGCCGGTGGCGGCGGAGGCGATCCTGTCGCGCTTCGCCTTCTGCCTCGCGCAGACGCAGGCCGACGCGGAGCGCCTGGCGCGGCTCGGCGCGCCGCGGGTCGCGGTGGCGGGGAACCTCAAGTTCGATTCACCGGCACCGCCCGCCGATCCGCGCACGGTGGCGAGCCTCCAGGCGCTCACCGCCGGGCGCCCGATCTGGATGGCGGCATCGACCCACCCGGGCGAGGAGGAGGCGGCGATCGCGGTGCATCGTGCGCTCGCCAGGCGCTATCCGAGCCTCCTGACCATCATCGCCCCGCGCCATCCCGATCGCGGGCCGGACATCGCCGCCACCGCGCTCGAATCGGGCCTCGTCGCCGTGCGGCGGGCGGACGGGATGCAGCCCGACCGGTCCGTCGACCTCTACGTCGCCGACACGATCGGCGAGCTCGGCCTGTTCTACCGGCTCGCGCCCGTCGTGTTCATGGGCGGCTCGCTCATACCGCACGGTGGGCAGAACCCGATCGAGCCGGCGAAGCTCGGCGCGGCGATCCTGCACGGGCCGCACGTCCACAACTTCACTGACGTCTATGCCGCGATCGACCGCGCCCGCGGCGCGCTGCCGGTCGAGGACGCCCGCGCGCTCGCCGCCGCTCTGGCCCAGCTCCTCTCGGACCCGGGGCGGATGCGCACGATGGGCCGCGCCGGCACGGTGGCCGTGGACGCGCTGGGCGGCGCGCTCGAGCGCACGATCCGGGCGATCGATCCCTTCCTCGTCGATCTGCGCGCGGGCTCGTCCGGCTGATGCGGGCGCCGGGCTTCTGGACGGCGGCGACGCCGAGCCTCCGCGCCCGCCTGCTGGCGCCCGCCGGCGCCGTGTACGGTGCCGTCGCCGCTCGGCGGATCGCCCGTCCCGGCGCGCGCGCCGCGCTCCCCGTGATCTGCGTGGGTAACTTCACCGCCGGCGGCGCCGGCAAGACGCCCACCGCCCTGGCGCTCGCGGCGCTCCTCGCGCAGAGCGGCCTCGCCGCGGCCTTCCTGACGCGCGGCCACGGCGGGCGGGCGCGCACGCCGCTCCTCGTCGATCCCGCCCGCCACGACCATCGCGTGGTGGGCGACGAGGCGCTTCTGCTCGCCCGCGCCCGGCCGACGATCGTCTCGCGCGACCGCGTCGCCGGCGCCGCGATGGCCGCCGAGACGGGGGCCGACGTGATCGTCATGGACGACGGCCTGCAGAACCCCACGCTCGCCAAGGACCTCGCCTTCGCCGTCGTGGACGGCGAGACCGGGGTCGGTAACGGGCTGTGCCTGCCCGCGGGGCCGCTGCGCGCGCCGCTTCGCGCGCAATGGCCGCGGGTCGACGCCCTCGTGCTGATGGGACGCGGCGCGCCCGGCGCGCGGCTGGCCGAGGAGGCCCGCGCCCGCGGCAAGCCGGTCTTCCAGGCGCGCCTCGCGCCGGAGCCCGCGCTGGCCGACCGGCTCGACGGCACGCGCGTCCTCGCCTTCGCCGGCATCGGCCGGCCGGATAAGTTCTTCCGGACGCTCGAGGATTGCGGCGCGAGCGTCGTCGAGCGCGTCGCCCTGCCCGACCACCACGTCTATCGGCGTGGCGAGGCGGAGGCGCTCCTCGCGCACGCACGGACCCGCGGGCTCGTCCCCGTCACGACCGAGAAGGACGCAGCGCGCCTGCCGGCGCTGGAGGGGCTCCTCGCGCTGCCGGTCGCGGCACGGTTCGAGGACGTAGAGGGCGTGGGGGCGCTGCTCGCCGCGCGCCTGCGCGTCGCGACGTCGGCCTAGACCTGCGCCGGGGGCGCGTCCTTCGCGTAGCCGAGGCGCACCAGCGCCGCCTGGGGGCTCGCGTAGGCCTCCTGGCGAGGGACGCTCCAGTAGCGCAGCCGCTCGAGCGGGATCGCCTCGCCGGTGACGCCGCAGCGCACGAAGGTCCCCGGCTTCACCACGCGAAAGCTCGAATCCAGGTATTCGACCTCGGCCTCGCCGCCCGGCCGCTCGATCTTGTTCATCGCGTCATCCGTTTCGCGCGCGGTGGACCCGCCGCTCCTCGGAGCAATAGCGGAAAGAGGGGTGTGGGTTCAACTCGGCGCGGCCGCCGCACGGGTCACCTCCCGCTGCCCTCCAGCATCCGCGAGAGCACCTTGGCCGTGTAGTCCACCATCGGCACGATACGTGCGTAGTTGAGCCGAGTCGGGCCGATGACGCCCAGCACGCCGACGATCTTCTGGCCGCCGTCGCGGAAGGGGGCTGCGACGAGGGAGGAGCCCGACAGGGAGAAGAGCTTGTTCTCCGAGCCGATGAAGATTCGCACGCCCTCCCCCGCCTCGGCGCGGCCGAGGAGGTCGATCACGTCGGTCTGGGTCTCGAGGTCCTCGAACAGCAGGCGGATGCGCTCGAGGTCCTCGAGCGCCTGCAGGTCGGCGAGCAGGTTCGCCTGGCCGCGCACGATCAGGTGGCGCTCGACGGCGCCCTCCGTCGGCAGCGCCACGCCCGCCTCGATCAGCCGCGCGGTGAGCGCGTCGAGCTCGCGCTCCATGGCCTCGCGCAGGGCGCGGGTCTCGTCGCGGACCTCGGCGAGCGTCTTGCCGCGGATGCGGGCGTTGAGGAAGTTCGCGGCCTCGGTCAACGCCGAGGCGGGCAGACCCGGCGGCAGGTCGAGGAGGCGGTTCTCGACGGAGCCGTCCTCCGAGACCAGCACGACGAGGGCGCGGGCGGGATCGAGGCGCACGAACTCGATGTGCTTGAGCCGCGGGTCCTGCTTCGAGGTGACCACGACGCCCGCCCCGCGCGAGAGGCCCGACAGCATGGCGGAGGCCTCCGCCAGCGCGCTCTCGAAGTCGCGCGCCTGGGCGGCGGCGCGCATCTGCGCCTCGATGTTGCCGCGCTCCTCGAGCGACAGGTCGCCGAGCTCCAGCATGGCGTCGACGAAGAAGCGCAGGCCCGTCTCGGTCGGAAGCCGCCCGGCCGACGTGTGCGGCGCGAAGATCAGGCCGGCCTGCTCGAGGTCGGCCATGACGTTGCGCACGGAGGCCGGCGACAGCGGCGCGTGCAGGAGCTTCGAGATGTTGCGCGAGCCGACCGGCTCGCCGGTGGCGAGGTAGCTCTCGACGATCTGGCGGAAGATCTCGCGCGAGCGCTCGTTGAGCTCCGCGAGCGCCTGCGCTTGGCCGAACGTCTGGCCGAGAGGCTGGCCGAGCGGGCGGCCGATGAGGTCCGTGCGGGATGGGCTGTCGCCTGTCATCGCATTCGATCGGGGATGGCGTGCTGCATACCCGATTATGTGACCCGCCCCCCGCCCGCGCGCAAGCGGCGGATCGGCGCGGTCCCGTCAGTTGGAGGCGCCGCGCGCCACGCCGCCGCCGTCGATCGACACCCGCGAGGCCTCGATGATGCTCATGCCGATCTGCGTGCGCACCTCGATTCGCATCGGCAGCAGCACGCCGCCCGCCTCGACCGGTGCGAGCCACACGGCCATGTCGCGGTTGTCCTCCATGAAGCGCACCGCCTCCTTGCCGTCGCGATGGCCCGAGACCGCCCGGAAGCGGGCCTTGCAGATCAGCACCGGGCCGGAGTAGCCCGGCTTGTCGAGATCGCGCGTGCCGCCGTAGCTCAGCACGATGTCGAAGCGCGAGGCGCCGTCGAAGACGGGGATGGTGCGCTCGCACTGGCCCGGGTCGGTCGCCGCGAGGCGCCCGCGCGCCGGAAACAGGAAGGCGCTCACCGGATCGACGACGCCGCGCCGATGTGCGGCGCGCACCGGCACGCGATCGGGGTGCTCCGGGAGCGGCGGCAGGATCTCCACGGCCGCGACCGCGCCGCCGGAGAGGCCCATGCGCACGGTGCGGCTCGCGCGGCTCGAGGCCGAGTTGACCGCGAAGCTCGCCGGCGTCACCCGCTCGCCGTCGACGCGCCCGGTCGCGGTGGCCGCGCCGCGCCCGTCGGTGATCAGCCCCGCGAGCCCGACGAGCCGCGCCTGGACCGAGATCTCGTAGCGCCGCCCGTCGGAGGAGGAGGTCACGTCCGCCTCGCCGATCGGGAAGCCGGCGAGCCAGATGCCGTAGGTCGCGTCGAAGGACGAGCCGCTCGCGGAGGCTCCGCCGGGCGACGCGGCGAGGACCGCCCCGAAGGCGGCGGCGAGGAGGGCTCGGGCGAGGCGGCGCGCGCGCATGGGCGTTTCCTTGGGTCCCGTCGGGTCCCGTCCGCGCCGGAAGCCCGCGCACGACGGCGTCGTGAGAGGCTCCTCGGCGAATCGGGCGTTGTCGAGGCGATCTCGACCATCGATCCGGAAGGTTAATGCTCTCCTATCCTTGACGCGCCGGGGGCTTTGCGCCTATAGGCTCCAACCTTCCAGGGACACCGGTGTCCGGTCGCCCCGCATCGGCGCGCGTTGCGCGCGGGAGCGTGGGGGAGAGACGCGGCCGCACCTCATCGACGATAGGACGTAAGAGATCATGTCGCGCCGTTGCGAACTGACCGGCAAGGCCGTTCTGACCGGCCACCTCGTGAGCCACTCGAACCGCAAGACGAAGCGTCGCTTCCTGCCCAACCTCGTCAACGTGACGCTCCAGTCCGAGTCGCTCGGCCGCTCGGTGCGCATGCGCATCTCGGCCGCGGCCCTGCGCACGGTGGAGCATCGCGGCGGGCTCGACGCCTTCCTCGCCAAGGCGAAGGACGTGGAGCTGTCGCAGACGGCGCTCGGCGTGAAGCGCGAGATCGAGAAGAAGCAGATGGCGGACGCCGCCGCCGGCTGACCCGCCGCGCGCGCCTCCCTCATCGGTACGAGATCGACGGGCGGCCTCGCGGTCGCCCTTCGCCGTTTCCAGCAGCCGAAGGCTCGACCATGCCCGCCCTGCGCAGCGACCACCGCAGCCCCATCCTCCTCGCCGTCGCGGCGATGGCGCTCGTGGTGCTCGCCTCGAACATCCTCGTGCAGCACCCGATCCAGGCTTTCGGCCTGCAGGACTGGCTGACCTGGGGCGCCTTCACCTATCCTTTCGCCTTCCTGGTGACGGACCTCGCCAACCGCCGCTTTGGCCCGGCCGCCGCGCGCAAGGTGGTCCTCGCCGGCTTCGCGCTGGCGGTCGCGCTGTCGATCTACTTCGCCACGCCGCGGATCGCGATCGCGTCGGGCGTGGCCTTCCTCACGGCGCAGCTCCTCGACGTCGCGATCTTCAACGGCCTGCGCGCCAAGGCCTGGTGGATCGCGCCGCTGACCTCCTCGGTGCTCGCCTCGGCGCTCGACACGGCGCTGTTCTTCTCCCTCGCCTTCCATTGCGGGCCCGTCCTCGGCGACACGACGATCACGCAGATGCTGGGCGCGGTCGGCATCGCCGACGAATGCATCGCGCTCCCCTGGCAGACGCTGGCGCTCGCCGACTGGGCCGTGAAGCTCGCCGTCGCCGCGGTTGCGCTCGTCCCCTACGGCGCGCTCGTCTCGCGGCTGCGCCGCTGGGAGGACGTCCACGGGGCCGCGTGATCGCGCCCGGATCCATCGCACCACGGGAGAGGGCGCCGAGCCGTGAGCCGGACTCCGAGCGACGATCGTCTGGCGGGTGTCCTCGCCTTCCTGCGCGCCGCCGAGGCGCTCAAGGTCCGGCATCGCTCGGGCCGGACGTCCGACGGCGCGCCGGAGAGCATCGCCGCGCATTCCTGGCGCCTGGCGCTCGCGGCGATCGTGCTCGGGGATGCGCTCGGGGAGCACGATCGGCTGCGGCTCCTCGAATTGTGCGTCCTGCACGACCTCGGCGAGGCGATCTCCGGCGACGTGCCCGCCATCCACCAGCGCCCGGACGACGGCCGCGCCGCCCGCGAGCGGGCCGATCTCGAGACGCTCGGCGCGCCGCTGCCGGCGGAGATACGTGCGCGGCTGCTCGCGCTGCACGACGAGTACGAGGCCGGCGCGACCCGCGAGGCGGTCCTCGCCAAGGCGCTCGACAAGATCGAGACCATCCTCCAGCACCTGCAGGGCGACAACGGCCCCGATTTCGACCACGGCTTCAACCTCGGCTACGCCCGCGCCCGCACGGATGCCGATCCGGTCACGGCGCGGCTGCGGGCGATGCTCGACAAGGAGACGCGAGCGCACGTCCGCGCGGCCGATCCGGCCGGGCGCGGCGCCTCTTCCCCGGCGGCGCCGCCGCGCTAGGTCCTCGTCGGATCGCAGACCGTCGGGAGCGACCCGTGTCGCAGAGCGCCCTCATCGTCATCGGCGAGTTCTCGCTGCTCGTCGCGCTCCTCGGCTTCGCCGCCTGGGAGGTCTGGAAGCTTCGGCGCGAGAAGCGCTGAGCGCGCGCCCGTGAGCCTCCCCCGCGCGTGTTTTCGTTGACACGCGGCGGGCTTCCCATAGAATTCTCCTGCTGCCGCCCCTCTCGGGGCGGCGCTTTCATTTGTGGGCGCGCCGGAAGCACGCGCCCGCCCGCGAAGAGGATGGAGCCCGTGACCTCTGCGATCCTGCCGACCTACGCACGCGCCGACGTGGCCTTCGAGAAGGGCGAAGGGGCCTGGCTCGTGTCGCGACGCGGCGAGCGCTATCTCGACTTCGGCGCGGGCATCGCGGTCAACTCGGTGGGCCATTCGCACCCGCACGTGGTCGCCGCGCTCGTGGAGCAGGCGGGCAAGCTCTGGCACACCTCGAACCTGTTCGAGATCCCCGAGGGTGAGCGCCTGGCGCAGCGTCTCGTCGACGCCACCTTCGCCGATCGGGTGTTCTTCACCAATTCCGGCGCGGAGGCCAACGAGGGCGCGATCAAGATGGCGCGCCGCTGGCAGCACGTGAACGGCCATCCGGAGCGCTATCGCATCCTCACCTTCGAGGGCGCCTTCCACGGCCGCACGCTGGCGACCATCGCCGCCGGCGGCCAGAAGAAGTACCTCGAGGGCTTCGGCCCGAAGGTGGAGGGCTTCGATCAAGTGCCCTTCGGCGACCACGAGGCCATGCGCGCGGCGATCGGGCCGGAGACGGCGGCGATCCTCGTCGAGCCGATCCAGGGCGAGGGCGGTATCCGGGCGGTGCCGCACCAGTGCCTGCGCGGCCTGCGCGCGCTGTGCGACGAGGCCGGCCTCCTCTTGATCTACGACGAGGTGCAGACCGGCGTCGGTCGCACCGGCAAGCTGTTCGCACACGAGTGGGCCGGGCCGGAGGCGCGCCCCGACATCATGACGGTCGCCAAGGGCATCGGCGGCGGCTTCCCCATGGCCGCGATCCTGTGCACCGAGGACGCGGGACGGGCGCTCGCGCCGGGAACCCACGGCACGACGTTCGGCGGCAACCCTCTGGCGATGGCGGTCGGCAACGCCGTGCTCGACGTCGTCCTCGCCGACGGCTTCCTGGAGGAGGTGCGCCGCACCGGCCTGCTGCTCAAGCAGGGGCTCGCGGCGCTGCGCGACCGGCATCCGGACGTGATCGAGGAGGTCCGCGGCGAGGGGCTGATGATCGGCCTGCGCTGCCGTGTGCCCAACGGCGACCTCGTCTCCGCCATGCGGGACCAGAAGATGATCGGCATCGCCGCCGGCGACAACGTGGTGCGCCTGCTGCCGCCGCTCATCGTGCGCGACGCGGAGACGTCGGAGGCGCTGCACCGGCTGGAGGCCGCCTGCGTCGCCCTCGAGCGGGCGTCCGCGGACGCGCCGGTCGCCGCCGCGGTCGCGGGAGCACGCTGATGAACGCGCCCATCGCCAAGCCGATCGCGAAGCCGACCGCAGCCACCCGCCACTTCACCGACCTGACGACGCTGTCGGGCGAGGAGTTGCGGCGCATCCTCGACATCGGCGTGCGGATCAAGGCCGCGCGCCGCCGCGGCGAGCGCCAGGCCGACCGCCCGCTCGAGGGCAAGACGCTGGCGATGATCTTCGACAAGCCCTCGACCCGCACCCGCGTCTCCTTCGACGTCGGCATGCGCGAGCTCGGCGGCGAGTCGATCATGCTCACCGGCAAGGAGATGCAGCTCGGCCGCGGCGAGACGGTGGCGGACACCGCGCGCGTGCTCTCGCGCTACGTCGACGTGATCGTCATCCGCACCCTCGAGCACGACACGCTGCTCGAACTCGCGGCGAACGCCACGGTGCCGGTGATCAACGCGCTCACCAAGCTCTCGCACCCCTGCCAGATCATGGCCGACGTGATGACCTTCGAGGAGCATCGCGGGCCGATCGCCGGCGCGACCGTGGCCTGGGTGGGCGATTCGAACAACGTACTCGCTTCCTGGGTCCACGCGGCGGCGCGCTTCGGTTTCCGCCTGCAGGTCGCGACGCCCCCCGAGCTCACGCCGCCCGGGGAGCTGCTCGACTGGGCCCGCGCGGAGGGCGCCGACGTCGTCGTCGGCACGGACGGACAGGCCGCGGTCGCGGGGGCGGATGCCGTCGTCACCGATTGCTGGGTGTCGATGGGCGACGAGGACGAGGGGCGCCGCCACAATCTGCTCGCCCCCTACCAGGTGAACGAAGCCCTCATGGCGAAAGCCAAATCGGACGCCATATTCATGCATTGCCTTCCCGCCCATCGCGGCGAGGAGGTGACGGACGCGGTCATGGACGGACCGCATTCGGTGGTGTTCGACGAGGCGGAGAACCGGCTGCATGCGCAGAAGGGAGTCCTCGCCTGGTGCTTCGGGATAGAGGTATGACGCAGACGCAATTCGAGGGCGCGCAGTTCGAGGGCGCGGACGACGTCGTGCTCCCGTTCGCGGTCGAGTCGCTCGACGTGCGCGGACGGGTGGTGCGGCTCGGCGAGGCCGTCGACACGCTGGTGACCCGACACGGCTATCCGGACGCGGTGGCGCGCGTCGTCGGCGAGGCGGCGGCGCTGACCGCGCTGCTCGGCGCCTCGCTCAAGTTCGACGGGCGCTTCCAGCTCCAGACGAAGACCGACGGGCCGATCGAGATGATCGTCGTCGACTACGACGCGCCCGACCGGCTGCGCGCCTTCGCGCGCTTCGATGCCGGCAAGGTCGCGCAGACCGCCGGCGCGGGCGCGCCCCTGCGCGGGGCCGAGGTCGGCCGCCTGCTCGGGCACGGGCACCTCGCCATGACGATCGACCAGGGGCCGGAGCTGCGGCGCTACCAGGGCGTGGTGCCGCTCGAGGGCCAGGGCCTCGAGGAGGCGGCGCACCAGTACTTCCGCCAGTCGGAGCAGATCCCCACCCGCATCCGCCTCGCGGTCGCCGAGGAGCTGACCGGCGGGGAGGCGCGCGCCTACCGCGCCGGCGGCATGATGGTGCAGTTCCTCCCCTCCTCCAGCGACCGCCAGCGCCAGGCCGAGCTTCCGCCCGGCGACGTGCCGGAGGGCCATCCGGCGCACGACCGCGGCGAGCCGGCGGAGGACGACGCCTGGGTGGAGGCGAAGTCCCTCGTCGACACGATCCAGGATCACGAGCTGATCGACCCCTCCGTGTCGAGCGAGCGGCTCCTGTTCCGTCTCTTCCACGAGCGCGGCGTGCGCGTCTTCGAGGCGCAGGGCATCCGCGAGGCCTGCCGCTGCTCGCGCGAGCGCGTCGTCGACGTCCTCGGCCGCTTCCCCGAGGCGGAGCGGCGCGAGATGGTGGCCGACGACGGCTCGATCCAGGTGACCTGCGAGTTCTGCTCGCGCAAGTACGCCTTCGACCCGCGCGAGATCGAGGAGACGACCGCGCAGGAGGGGTGATCGGGGCGTCGACGCCCTAGAGGTGCGCGATCGCCATCCCCGTCTCCGCCCGGATCATGTCCGCGACGATCCGGCGGTGGCAGCCGCAGGCGCGGGCCTCGTAGCACAGGAGCGCGGCGGGGCGATCACAAGCCAGCGCCGTCGCCCTGGCGAGGCCGTGGCGCGCCTCGAGCGTCTCCATGTGGTCGCCGAAGATCGCCTCCATCTCGCCGATCCGCCCCTTGCGCGCCGCCTCGCGTCCCGCCTTGGGGGTTCCGAGCGACCTGAGGTGCTCGTAGGCGATCCCCTCCGCTTCCAGCGAGCTGCGCAGGATCGACTTGGAGAAGCCCGCGCGGCGGGAAGCGGCGACGGCGCGCACGTCGATGACCACCGCGACGCCCGCCTGCCGCAGGCGCGCGATCACCGCGGGCAGCGTCTCGGACTCGTAGCCGATCGTGTGCAGCACGCTGGTCATGGTCCCCTCCGCGCGAGGCCTCACACCCTCGGCCAGTCCCGCTGCGGCCCGCGCATGCGCTCGTAGGCCGCCGCCGCCCGCAGCACCGCCATGTCGGCGAAGCGCGGTCCCGCGATCTGGAGGCCGATGGGCAGGCCGCTCGCAGTATAGCCGCAATTCACCGAGATCGCCGGCTGCTCGGACATGTTGAAGCCCACCGTGAAGCCGATGTGCTCGAAGGGGCGCTGCCAGTCGTTCGTCGGCGAGGCCCAGCCCGCGGGGTAGCTCGGCATCGGCGCCGTCGGCGAGATCAGGAGGTCGTAGGGCGCGCTGGCGGAGAGCGTCGCCTTGCGCATGGCGTCGATCTGCGCGAAGCCGCGATAGACGACCTCCCCCGACAGCTCCGCCCCGCCCTGCGCCCAAGCGTGGATGTAGGGCAGGATCGCCGCGCGCTTCTCCTCCGGCAGGCCCGCGATGTCCGCCCAAGCCCGGGCGCGCCAGAAGCGGTCGAGGCCGTCGAGCATCTCGCGGGTCAGGAACGGCCCCGCCTCCTGCACGAACGCCCCCGCCTCGGCGAAGGCGGACGCCGCGCGCTCCACCGCGGCGCGCACCTCCGGCTCGACGGCGGCGCCCACCCCGCAATCCAGCACGAGGCCGACCTTCAGCCCCTCGACCCCGTGGTCGAGATCGAGCCAGGGCAGGTCCGCTGGGGGCAGGCACATCGTGTCGCGCGCGTCCGGGCGCGAGAGGACGCTCATGTAGAGCGCGCTGTCGGCCACCGTGCGGGTCATCGGCCCGGCGACGCGGCCGAGGAAGGGCGGGTCGATCGGCACGCGCCCGAAGCTCGGCTTGAAGCCGACGACTCCGCACCAGCCCGCCGGCAGGCGGATCGAGCCGCCGATGTCGGTACCGATGTGGAGCGGACCGTAGCCCGCCGCCGCCGCCGCGCCGGCGCCGGCCGACGAGCCGCCGGGGTTCAGGTCCGTGTTCCAGGGGTTGCGGGCGAGCGCGTGGAAGCTCGACAGGCCGGACGACAGCATGCCGTAGTCCGGCATCGTCGTGCGCGCCAGGATCACGCCGCCCGCCTCGCGGGTGCGCGCCGCCGGCGGCGCGTCGACGGGCGACGGCACGAGATCGCGCGCGGCGGTGCCGAGCGGCATGCCGAGCCCCTTCGTCGCGATGTTCTCCTTGATCGTCAGCGGCACGCCGTCGATCGGCCCCGCCGGCTCGCCCCTGGCCCAGCGCGCCTCGGACGCCTTCGCCGCCTCCCGCGCCGCCTGCGGGTCGAAGGCCCAGAGCGCGTGCAGGGTCGGCTCGGAGGCCTCGATGCGGGCGATCACCGCCTCCGCCACCTCGACGGGGGAGAGGCGCCTTCCCTCGTAGGCGGCGACGAGATCGCAGGCCGTGAGATCGGCGAGATCGGCGGAAGCGGCGGCGGTCATCGGAGCGGGTCCTTCTTCGTTGTTCATTCGTCGACCCGCGCCCGGTCTCCCGCCCGGGCGCGCCGATGGCGGCCCGGGACGGCGGCGAGGAGCGTGCGGGTGTAATCGTGGGCGGGCGCGTCGAAGACGGCGTCGGTCGCCCCCTCCTCCACGATCCGGCCCGCCTGCATGACGCAGACCCGGTCCGTGATCACGCGCACGACCGAGAGGTCGTGGCTGATGAAGAGGTAGGCGAGGCCGAGCTCCTCCTGCAGGTCCATCATCAGGTTGAGCACCTGCGCCTGCACCGAGACGTCGAGCGCCGAGACCGGCTCGTCGCAGACGATCAGCGCGGGTCGTGTGACCAGCGCCCGGGCGATGGCGATGCGCTGGCGCTGGCCGCCGGAGAACTCGTGCGGGTACTTCTCCGCCGCGGACGCCGGCAGCCCGACCTGGTCGAGAGCCTCGCGCACGCGCTTTTCCCGCGTGGCGGCGTCGACGTCCGGCTCGAGCGAGCGGATCGGCTCGGCGACGATGCGCCCGACGGAATGGCGCGGGTCCAGAGAGCCGTAAGGGTCCTGGAAGATCGCCTGGAAGTGCTTGCGCTCGGCCCGCAGCTCGCTGCGCGAGAGCGCGAAGAGGTCGCGTCCGCGAAAGCGCACGCTGCCCTCCTGCGGCGTTTCCAGCGCCATGACGGTGCGTGCGAGCGTTGACTTGCCGCAGCCCGATTCGCCGACGATGCCGAGGCTCTCGCCGGGGCGCAGCCGGAGGCTCACCCCGTGCAAGGCGGTGAACGTGGGTGCCGGATCGAGGAGCGTGCGCCGCGGCAGGCGGTAGCGGCGCACGAGGTCGCGCACCTCGACGAGGGGTGCCGTCTCCTCGGCAGCGTCGATGGCGGAGGCGTTCATCGCGCGCCCTCCGGCGCCGCATGCCCGACGTCCATCGCCGCCGCCGGCGGGTGCGGATGCAGGCACGCGGCGGCGTGGTCCGCGCGATCCGGCCGGCCGAGCGGGCGCAGCGGCGGCGGCGCGGCGCGGCAATCGTCCTGCGCGCGCGGGCAGCGCGGGGCGAAGGCGCAGCC
>NZ_JBQTCJ010000042.1:0-44778 GCF_052380005.1 Salinarimonas sp. NSM | reverse complement strand
GCTCGGGGTCGCCGGGCTGGCGCGCCACCACGGCCGGCGCGTCCTGCGCCCGAACGCCCTGCGCCGCCGCGATCGCGCCCAGGGTGACGAGCCCCGCGGCGACGAGGCCGGCGGCGAGGGCCGGGGCGAAACGGCGTCTGGTGGCGCGGATCGGCACGGGTGCGCGGGCTCCGGAACGGCCGCGACGCGGCGCGGCATGCTTTCCGGAAGATGAACGAGAGTGGTTGAGAGCCGGTAAACGCGGATGGGCGCGGCGCTATCCCGGCCGGCGCATCGCCGGCGGCAACGGCGCGTCGCCGAAGGAGACCCGCGAGCGCGAGATCACCCGCCCCTCGTCGTCGACGACGATCCGGAAGCGGGCGCTCGCGTGGAAGAAGGTCAGCCGCCAGCGGCCGGAATCCTCGTTCTCGCCGCGCTCGACGAGGCTCGTGATCGCGCCCTCGCGCAGGAGCGCGACGACCCGCTCGGGCGCGAGCCCGAGGCCGGAGCCTATCAGCGTCGCATCGACGTCGAAGCCGTCGGCGTCGCGGCGCACGAAGCCGTCGTCCATCCCCGGCTCAGCGGGGCTGGTCGTCGCGATCGACGACGCGGTACTCGACGTCGATGATCTCGCGCGCGCCCGGCGGCCGCGGACGGAAGGGATCATCGGCCGGCCCCGTGCGGGGCGCGACGTCCCGCGCGGCGTTGCCCTTGCCGCCTAGCGCCCTGCCGCGGCCGATCCAGGCGGCGATCCCGCCGGCGACGAGCAGGACCGGCACCGCCAAGAGCGCGATCCCGAAGGCGAGCGTGAGAACGAGGAGCCCGACGAGGAAGGCCGCGACGAGCCCGAGCCCGATCGCCCAGCGCGGGACCGTGACCAGGCGCGGTTGACGGCCGTCGTACTTGATGAAACGGATCATGCGCTCACATCTCCCTCTCGTCTCGTCCCTATATCGGGGCATCCGCCGCGAGTTTCAAATGATCGAGGTCACGCCCACGATCGCTCTCGAAGAGGGCGAGATCGAGATGGTCCCGATCCGCGCCTCCGGCCCCGGCGGGCAGAACGTCAACAAGGTCTCGAGCGCCGTCCAGCTGCGCTTCGACGCCGCCGGCTCCCCCTCCCTGCCCGATCCGGTGAAGGCGCGCCTGCCCGCGATCGCCGGCTCGCGCATGACCAAGGAGGGCGTGATCGTCATCACCGCCCAGGTCTACCGCGACCAGGAGCGCAACCGCGCCGACGCGATCGCCCGGCTCGTGGACCTGATCCGCCGCGCCGCCTACCGGCCGCCGCCGCGCCGCCCCACCCGGCCGACCCTCGCCTCCAAGCGCCGCCGGCTCGACACGAAGACGAAGCACGCTCGCACGAAGAGCCTGCGCGGCAAGCCGCCGGCGGATTGAGCCCCCGTCCGCCGGGCGAGCGCTCACATCCCGGCTGCCCGCCTCGCTCGCTTGACCGCCGGCCGAGCGGGCGCGACACACGTCGGCAGAGAGCCGGATACGGGAAGGGGAGCGCGATGCGCGACGTCTACATCTGCGACTACGTGCGCACGCCGATCGGCCGCTACGGCGGCGCCCTCGCGCGGGTGCGCGCGGACGATCTCGCCGCGGCGCCGATCCGCGCGCTCGTCGCGCGCACGCCGGCTCTGGCGGAGGCGGTCGACGAGGTCTGGCTCGGCTGCGCCAACCAGGCGGGCGAGGACAACCGCAACGTCGCGCGCATGGCGCTCCTCCTCGCCGGCCTGCCCGAGGCCGTGCCGGGCGTGACGCTCAACCGGCTCTGTGCGTCCGGCATGGACGCGGTCGGCGCCGCCGCGCGCGCGATCCGCGCCGGCGAGATCGACTGCGCCATCGCCGGCGGCGTCGAATCGATGACCCGCGCGCCCCTGGTCATGGGCAAGGCGGAGAGCGCCTTCCAGCGCTCGGCCGAGATTTACGACACCACGATCGGCTGGCGCTTCGTCAACCCGGCGATGAAGGCGCGATACGGCATCGACTCGATGCCCGAGACCGGCGAGAACGTCGCCGCCGACTGGGGCGTCTCGCGCGCCGACCAGGACGCCTTCGCACTGCGCTCCCAGGCGCGCTATGCGGCGGCAGCCGAGGCGGGCTTCCACGCGGGTGAGATCGTCCCCGTCGAGATCCCCGGCCGCAAGGGCGCCGTCGAGGTGGTGGACCGCGACGAGCACCCGCGTGCCGACACGACCCTCGAGGCGCTCGCCAAGCTGAAGGCGCCGTTCCGCGAGAACGGCACGGTGACCGCGGGCAACGCGTCCGGCGTCAACGACGGCGCCGCCGCGCTCGTCCTCGCCACCCGCGAGCGCGCCGAGGCGCTCGGCCTCGTGCCGATCGCGAAGGTCCTGGGAATGGCGTCCGCCGGCGTCGCGCCGCGCGTCATGGGGGTCGGCCCCGTGCCCGCCACGCGCAAGCTGTGCGAGCGGCTCGGCCTCTCCGTCGCCGATTTCGACGTGCTCGAGCTCAACGAGGCCTTCGCCGCGCAGGTGCTGGCGGCGCTGCGCGACCTCGGCGTCGCCGACGACGCCGCGCACGTGAACCCGCACGGCGGCGCCATCGCGCTCGGCCACCCGCTCGGCATGTCCGGCGCCCGCCTCGTCGGCACCGCGGCGCGCGCCCTCCACGCCCGCGACGGCCGCCGCGCGCTCGCGACGATGTGCGTGGGCGTCGGCCAGGGCGTGGCGATGGCGCTGGAGCGGGCTTGATCCGCTACGGTCGATCGAGGAGCGCCTGGTATTCCAGGCGCAGGCCGACATCGTCCTCGTCGCATGGATCGCCCGCGCTGCAGGCGTACCAGGTCCTGTCCACCGACAAGGGGGGCCCCGGGCGCGCCGTCAGATCGACCGAGCTCGGGATGCCGCCCACGGGCGCGCCCTCGGGCCGGACGTAGGCGGCGATCGGGACCGGTGCGAGGCAGCGGTTGTCCGGCGGGCCGAGCATTTCGAGCAGGCGCAGCGAACATTGGCCGCCGCTCGTATTCGTGATGCTCAGCACACGGGTGCCGCGACCGGTCTCGATCGAGGCGGCTGCGGGCGCACCCTCGAACGGCTGCCCGCCGTAGGGCTCGCGGGTGACGGCGCCGCCGCTCGGCGGCGGGCTCGGCCGCAGCCTCACCGAGACGGTCCGGGGTGCGCTCCAGGCGAACACCCTCACCTCGGCGAGCGCCCCCGCACCGAGCCCCGTCGCGAGCGGACGTGCGACCACGTGCGGTCCCACCGCCGACAGCACGGCGCGACCCGGGGCCTTCGCGCGCACGACGACGCGCGCGACCGCCGCGCCCGCCGGTATGGTCAGCGCACCCGAGGCCGGGTCGACGATCTCGACGACGTCCGGCGCGTCGCTGGCGAGCGCGACGTCGAGCGACCGTGTAGCCGGGCAGCCGAGAGCGATCTCGAGCGCGAGCAGCCGGCCGCCGGCACCGGGATCCTCGACGGCCGAGAGGCGGGGATCGTCGATGGCCAACGTGTGGACGACGCGTAGAACGTTCGACGGTGAGGGCTCTTCGCTCGGCCGCCCGCACAAGGTGGGGCGCGCCTCGATGCGGTCGGCGGGAAGGATCGAGCCCGCGGGGAGCACGATCACGTCGTCGGACGACCCATGCAGGACACCCTGAGCGAGCAGGCGGTGCGCCGACGCCATCGCGCCGCCGGGCGTCTCGCGCTCGGTGCGCACCACGTCCACCCGGGTTCCGACAGGCCCATCCAGGACATGCACGGCCGCTCGGCAGGCGTCGAGCACCCATGCCGCACCGTGGCGCAGGTCGCGTACCTCCGCGCCACGAATGTCGAGGACGAGCCTCCGGACATCGGGCGTGGGCGCGACCGTCACGGCGGAGCTCGCCGCGCTCTCGATCCCACCGGCCGACTGCCGCGCGACGAGCGACCAGCCGGCCTCCAGCGCGTGGTGCAGCGGGACCCGATCGGCCGCGGCCCGCCCGATCGCGAGATCGCGCTCGCCCGACGCGGTCAGGATCGCGCCGGTGCCGAGCACCGTCGCCGTGGCACCGTCCGCCCGCCCGGCGACCAGCACCGACTCCATGCAGGCATGGACCGGTTCCACAATTTGCGGCGGCGGCAAGGACGTGGGCGATGGCCCGACCGGGACCTCCGCCACGCTCTCCTGCGCACAGGCCGCGGGGCCGCCCGGTCCCGGCGCGATGCGCGCGGTGACGCGGATCGTCTCGCCGGCGGCGAACGCCTCGTTCGGTGCGAAGACCAGACGCAGCGGCGTGAGGGAGCGCCCGGCGACCGGGATGTCCTCGTAGCTGCGCACCACGCTCCCCGCCGCGTCGAGGACCTCGACGGAGAGGATCGCACCCGCGACTGCGTCGCGCAGCGAGAGCGTCGCGTCACCCGCCGCGACGGGCGCGATCGCGATGGGCGGGAGCCGGACCGGGGCGACGTCGGTCCGGGCGTCCCCGCAGGAGACCAGGCCGGCGCTCGGCATCTCCTGGTTCGCCCGCAGCATGTCGCCGGGCAGTGGCAGCACCCCGAGCCGCGACACCGCAGCGGGCGCGGTGGCGCATTGCGGGCCGAACAACGGGGCGGCGTCCTCGCTCGCGATCCGATAGCGCGCCCCCGGAACGAGTCCCTCGAGGGCGACGACGGGGCGGCATGCGGAATGGGGGCCGGGGAATGCGGGCGGCTCGAGCCGACGCTCGCATCCGGCTATCGTCTCAACGCGGGTGAGCGGCGGCAGCGGCACCCGTGTCGTGAAGGGCCGACCGGCGAGGCGTGCTTCGAGCCGCAGGGCATGGGCGCTCCGCGGCCAGAAGGAATCGGGGATGGCGAGCGCCGCCGGCCGGAACGGGTCGATCTCTGCGGTCGCCAGCAGCGGATCGGCGGCGGCGGGATCGAGGAGCACGAGCTGCGCCCCCGGCACGAGCCCCGACACGAGCGCACCGACGCAGCCCGCTCCCGTGTAGAAGACGGTATTCGCCTCGTACGCCGGCGGCGCCATCATCCGCGTGGGCAGGGGGCGAACGGTCACGCGCTCCGAGCAGACCATCGGCACACCCGGGCGCGACGCGCATGCCGCGATCGCGCGGCCCGCCCGCAGAGCATCCACCGGATCGTCCCAGGGAACCGCGAGGCGGACTGGCCCGGCCGCGTTCGGCGCGACGTCGAGGCGGGTCGGATCGCCGTCGGCGTCGTAGGCCACGAGCGCCACGTCCGTCCCCCGTTGGACGCTCTCGACGTAGACGGCGCCGGCCCCCTCGTGCACGGGCTCGACGATCGCCGGCCGCAGAACGCCCGCCTGCTGGGCGGCCGCGGGGCCGACCGACCAGGCCAGCAGCGGGGCGATCACCGCGAGCGAGAGACGGCTGCGCGTCCGTCCCGCGCTGCGCCGAGGATGGAGGATCCCGATCGACATCACGTCACCGCGGTGTAGCCACCCCCGCAGTGAAGACTAGCGCATCCTGCGTCGCCCCGATTGACGTGGATCAAGCGGCGAGCGGATCGTCTCATCAGAACGGGATGTCGTCGTCCATGTCGTCGTAGCGCGATCCGCCACCGCCCGATCCACCACCGCCACCGACGCCGCCGCCGCCGGGGCTCGCCGGGCGGCGCTCCATCGGGGAGGAGCGGCCGAAGTCGCCGCCGCCACCGCCGCCGCCACCGCCGTAATCGTCCCCGCCGTAGTCGTCACCACCACCGCCCCCGCCGCCACCACCGCCGCCGCGGCCGCCGAGCAGGGTCAGCTCGCCGCGGTAGCGCTGGAGCACGACCTCGGTCGTGTACTTCTCCACGCCCTCGCGGTCGGTCCACTTGCGGGTCTGGAGCTGGCCCTCGATGTAGACCGTCGAGCCCTTCTTGAGGTACTGCTCGGCGATCTTGCCGAGCTGCTCGTTGAAGATCACCACCGAGTGCCACTCGGTGCGCTCCTTGCGCTCGCCCGTCGCCTTGTCGCGCCAGGTCTCCGACGTCGCCAGCCGCAGGTTGACGATCGGGTCGCCGTTGCTGGTGCGCCGCACCTCGGGGTCCCTGCCCAGGTTCCCCACCAGGATCACCTTGTTCACGCCGGCCATGATCGCCTCCGCTGTCCTTCGCTCGTCGCCATCGTTCGCCGTCTTTGTGCGGCCCGGCGGGCCGGTCGGCAAGCCCCGAAGGGTCGTGTCCACCGCCCTTTCGATCGTCGTCGTCGAGCGAGTTATGTTCTATTTTCGTTCCGACCGCAAGCGCGGCATTCCCCGCGTGGCACGTGTCTGAAGCCGCTCAGTGCCCCTCGAACGCCACCAGCGAGCGCACCTCCACCCCCATCCCCCGCAGCCGCTCGGCCCCGCCGAGATCCGGCAGGTCGACGATGAAGCAGCAGGCGACGACCTCCGCGCCGATGCGGCGCAGGAGCGCGACGGCGGCGGTGGCGGTGCCGCCGGTGGCGATCAGGTCGTCGACGAGCACCACCCGCTCGCCGGCGACGAGGGCGTCGGCGTGGATCTCGATCTCGTCCGAGCCGTACTCGAGCGCGTAGGCGATGCTGACCACCTGGTGGGGCAGCTTGCCCTTCTTGCGGATCGGCACGAAACCCGCCGAGAGCTGGTGCGCCATCGCCCCGCCCACGATGAAGCCGCGCGCCTCGATGCCGGCGATCTTGTCGACCTTGGTGCCGGCGTAGGGGTTGACCAGCTCGTCGATCGTGCGGCGGAAGGCCCGCGTGTCGCCGAGCAGCGTCGTGATGTCCCGGAACATGATGCCGGGCTTGGGGTAATCGGGGATCGTGCGGATCGCCGACTTGATCTCGGAGGCGGCGGGCGTGTCCATCGGGCGCGTGTCCATGATGCGCAGGTCCTCGAGGCGCGTATCCATCGGGTGGAGTGCGGGGGTGGTCAGCGGTTCAGCACGCGGCCGGCGACGGCGTCGAGCTTGGCCATGAGCGCCGGATCGCGCATCTCCGGCGCGGTCATGATCGCCACCTCCAGCGCGGTATCCGAACCGACGGGGCACGGCTCGTGCTCCTCGGGAAAGTCGCGCGCCACCCGCGCCACGAGTCGCGCCGCGTTCGCGGCGTTCGCACGCACCACCGCGATGACGGAGGCGACGTCGACCGCGGCGTGGCCGGGGTGCCAGCAGTCGTAGTCCGTCACCATCGCGATCGTGGCGTAGGTGATCTCCGCCTCGCGGGCGAGCTTCGCCTCGGGCATGTTGGTCATGCCGATGACGTCGTAGCCCATCTGCTTGTAGCCGAGGCTCTCGGCGAGGCTCGAGAATTGCGGCCCCTCCATGCAGACATACGTGCCGCCCTTGCGCACGTCGACGCCCTCGGCGACGCCGGCGTCGTGGAGGCGCTGCTGCAGGGCCGGGCCCACCGGGTGCGCCATCGAGACGTGGGCGACGCAGCCCTTGCCGAAAAACGAGCTCTCTCGCTTGTGGGTGCGGTCGACGAACTGGTCCACGAGAACGAAGCAGCCCGGCGGCAGCTCGTCCTTGAACGAGCCGCAGGCGGAGAGCGAGACGATGTCGGTGACGCCGGCGCGCTTCATCGCGTCGATGTTGGCGCGGTAGTCGATGTCGGACGGGGACATCCGATGCCCGCGGCCGTGGCGCGGCAGGAACACGATCGGCGTCGTGGCGATTCGGCCGATGCGCAGGACGTCGGAGGGCTCGCCCCAGGGCGATGCCACCCGCTCCTCGCGAACGTCCTCCATGCCGGGCAGGTCGTAGACGCCCGAGCCCCCGATCACGCCCAGTACCGCGCGTGCCATGTCGTCGGCCTCTCCGGTTGTTGCGACGCGATGCTAGCGGGAAGCGTGGCGCGGGCAACCCCCGAAATGCGGCCGCGTTGCGCAAACGGAAAGGGGGCGCCCTGCGAGGAGCGCCCCCGTCCTGCGATCACGCGTGCGGCACGCGGCCGGCATCAGCCCGCGGCGTGGCCCTCGGTCTCGCCGCCGACGCGCGCCCAGATGCGCTTCTTCGTGAAGTAGAGCAGCCCCGCGAAGACGAGGAGGAAGACGAGGACCTGGAAGCCCATCGCCTTGCGCGCCTCGAGATGCGGCTCGGCCGTCCACATCAGGAACGCCGTGACGTCCTTGGCGTACTGCTCCACCGTCTCGGGGACGATCGGGCGGCCCTGGTCGTCGCGCGGGTACTCGACCACGCCCTCGAACAGGACGTTGGGCATCGCCACGATGTGGCCGGGATAGTAGAGGTTCCAGTTGCCGAGCGCCGGATCGAAATCCTCCGGCGGGTCGACGTAGCCCTTCAGGAAGGCCGCCAGGTAGTCCGGGCCGTTCTCGTTGTACTGCGTGAACACGTCGGTGATCCACAAGGGAAAACCGCGCTCGTAGGTACGGGCCTTGGCCATGACCGAGAGGTCCGGCGGGGCCTTGCCCCCGTTCGCGGCGGCCGCCTGCTGGTAGTTCGCGAAAGGCGACGGCCAGAAGTCGGCCGGCGTCGCCGGGCGCTGCACCGGATCGCCGAACTCGTCGTAGCCGCCGTCGACGAGGTACTCGGCCGCGAAGGCCTCGACCTGCGCCTCGGTGTACTCCGGCCCGCCCTCCTCCGCGAGGTTGCGGAAGGAGACCTTCTCGAGGCCGTGGCACGAGGCGCAGACCGTCTTGAACACCAGGAACCCGCGCTGGAGCTGCGCGCGATCGTAGGTGCCGAAGGGGCCGGCGAAGCTCCAGTCCTGCCGCGGCGGCGTGACGCCGCCGCCCGCGGCCTGCGCCAGCCCACCGTGCAGCGAGAGGGAGGCCGCGACCGCGCCGGCGATGATGAGGCTCTTCTTCATGGTTCTCGAACCCTTGTCCTGATCTCGCTTTCCCACCGCGCCTCAGCCCTTCGACTGAGGCTCGGCGGCGGCGCCGACGGGCATGCCCGACCCGCTCGCCTGCTTCTTGCCCAGCACCGCCTCCGTGATGGAGTTCGGCAGCGGCAGCGGCTTCTCGAGCAGCCCGAGGAGCGGCATCGCGATCAGGAAGTAGGCGAAGTAGAGGAAGGTGAAGATCTGCGTCAGCACGACGTAGATGCCCTCTGCCGGACGCGACCCGAGCCAGCCGAGCACCAGGCAGGTGACGACGAAGGCCCAGAACAGCACCTTGAACACCGGCCGGTACGAGCCCGAGCGGACCTTCGACGTGTCGAGCCAGGGCAGGAAGGCCAGCACGGCGATGGCGGCGAACATCAGCACCACGCCCAGGAGCGCGTCGGGAACGGCGCGCAGGATCGCGTAGAAGGGCAGGAAGTACCACTCCGGCACGATGTGCGCCGGCGTCGCCGCGGGGTTCGCCGGGACGTAGTTGTCCGCGTGGCCGAGGTAGTTCGGCAGGTAGAACACGAACCACGCGTAGACCGCGAGGAAGCACACGATCGAGAACGTGTCCTTGACCGTCATGTAGGGGTGGAACGGCACCGCGTCCTTGCCCGACTTGATCGGCACGCCGGTCGGGTTGTTGTTGCCCGGCACGTGCAGGGCCCAGACGTGGAGCATGGCCACGCCGAGGATCATGAAGGGCAGGAGGTAGTGCAGCGAGAAGAAGCGGTTGAGCGTCGGGTTGCCGACCGAGTATCCGCCCCAGAGGAACGACACGATGGTGTCGCCCACGAGCGGGATCACCGAGAACAGGTTGGTGATCACGGTAGCGCCCCAGAACGACATCTGGCCCCACGGCAGCACGTAGCCCATGAAGGCGGTGGCCATCATCAGGAGCAGGATGATGACGCCCAGGATCCACAGCACCTCGCGGGGCGCCTTGTACGAGCCGTAGAACAGGCCGCGGAAGATGTGGATGTAGACCGCGATGAAGAAGAACGACGCGCCGTTCGCATGCATGTAGCGAAGCAGCCAGCCGTACTCGACGTTCCGCATGATGTGCTCGACCGACGTGAAGGCGTAGTCGGCATGCGGCGTGTAGTGCATCGCCAGCACGATGCCGGTGACGAGCTGAATGATCAGCATCACCATCAGGATCGCGCCGAAGGTCCAGAAGTAGGTCAGGTTGCGCGGCACCGGGAAGGCGACGAACGAGGAGTGAACCAGGCCGATGATCGGCAGCCGGCTCTCCAGCCACTTCGCGGCGGCGCTCTTGGGAACGTAGGTGGTGGGATGTGAGCTCATGGGTCTGGCCTGCTTGGTCTCGCCTGGTCGGCTCTCGTTCGGATTTCCGTCGGCCGCGGCACCGAGCCGGCGCCGCCGCCGCGAGGCGCGCTCTCGCCTCAGGCCTCCTCGCCGATCACGACGGACGTGTCGCTGGCGAATCGGTAGGGCGGGACCGGCAGGTTGATGGGCGCCGGGCCCTGGCGGATGCGCCCCGACGTGTCGAACACCGAGCCGTGGCACGGGCAGAACCAGCCGCCGTACTGGCCCTGGAAGTCGAGCGGGACGCAGCCGAGATGGGTGCAGTTGCCGTAGATGATGAGCCAGTTCTCGCGGCCCTCCATCACGCGGGCCTGATCGGCCTCGGGGTCCTTGAGATCGGCGAGGGGGGTGGCGCGCGCCGCCTCGATCTCGGCCGGCGTGCGGTTGCGCACGAAGACCAGCTTGCCGCGCCAGAACAGCTTGACGATCTGGCCTTCGGAGATCGGCGCCAGGTCGACCTCGATCGGCGCGCCGGCCGCGACGGTCTGCGCGTCGGGCGCCAGCTGCGCGATGAAGGGCCAGGCTGCGGCGGCGACGCCGACGGCGCCCATGGCGCCCGTCGCCAGAAACAGGAAGTCGCGCCGGGTGGGCTCTTGCGCTGCGGTGGTCTCGGCCACGTCACTCTCCCGAGCAGGGTTCAAGAAGACGGTCTACGCGCTGTCACGCCTCGCGAGAGACGCGACGAACGGATGGAGCCGCGCGGATCGTGCCGGGGGAAGTGCAACAGCGGCCGCGCGCGCGCAATGCGACCGGGCGTCGCCCGCGCGGCGAAGCCTTTGGCACGGCGACGCTCGTCTGTCCATAGCTGGAACCGTTCCAGGCGGCGCGAAGCGGATTTCCACAGGCGACAGAGGTGCGTCCGCGACGCCGAGCCGCAGCCGAGCTTGACGTCCGCCCGCGGCTTCGCGCCTCGGGCGCACCGAGTCGGGCGCGCCGCGTCAGGCCTCCTCGCCCGCCGCCCAGGCGAGCGCACGCTCGAGCCGGTCGTCGCCCCAGAACATCTCGCCGTCCTCGGCGAAGAAGGTCGGTGCGCCGAAGACGCCCTTCGTGCGCGCCTCCTCCGTGACGGCGCGCAGGCGCTGCTTGTTGGGGTCCGCGCTCGCCGCCCTCATCGTCGCGTCCGAGTCGAGGCCGACGCCACCGGCGAGCGCCGCCACCGCGGACGGTTCCTCGATCGAGCGCGCCTCGCCGAACTGCGCATGGAACACCGCCCGCACGAAGGCGCCGCACCACGGCTTGTCCGCGCCGAAGAGCGCCACGCGGGTCGCGGCGAGACCGTTCTGCGGGAACGGCTCGGGCTTGCGGAAGGGCAGGCCCCGGCGCTCCGCCTCGCGCGCCACGTCGCGCCACATGTAGCGGCCCTTGGCGGGGTAGAGGTTGAAGGGAGAGGTGTTCCAGCCCTGCGCCTGGAAGATCGGCCCCAGCAGGAACGGCCGATAGCGCACGGCCACCCCGGCCGCCTCGGCCAGCGGCTCGATGCGCATCGCCGAGAGGTAGGCGTAGGTCGAGGCGAAGTCGAACCAGAACTCCAGGACGGGGCGGCGGGTCATACGGGCCTCATCTCGCGCGCGGGGTGTGTGAGGTCGAGAATGCGCGATCCACGGCGGGGACGGGAGCTGTTGCGCGCGCCGTCCACCGCATTATAAACGCGCCCGGTCCACCCACGGCACGATGGCGGCGAAAAAAAGTCCGGCCGTCGTCCCGCGCTCGCGTCCGTCGCTCTCGTCCCCACGTTCTCCAGCCGCCGTCAGAAAGCCGAACCCATGACCGACAAGCGCGTCAACAAGGTCGTCCTCGCCTATTCCGGCGGCCTCGACACCTCGATCATCCTCAAGTGGCTGCAGACGACCTACGGCTGCGAGGTGGTGACCTTCACCGCCGACCTCGGCCAGGGTGAGGAGCTCGAGCCGGCGCGCAGGAAGGCGGAGCTGCTCGGCATCAAGCCGGAGAACATCTACATCGAGGACCTGCGCGAGGAGTTCGTGCGCGACTACGTCTTCCCGATGTTCCGGGCGAACGCGCTCTACGAGGGCGTCTACCTGCTCGGCACCTCGATCGCGCGCCCGCTGATCGCCAAGCGCCAGATCGAGATCGCCGAGATGACCGGCGCCGACGCCGTCTGCCACGGCGCCACCGGCAAGGGGAACGACCAGGTCCGCTTCGAGCTCGGCTACTATGCCTTGAAGCCCGACGTCACCGTGATCGCCCCCTGGCGCGAGTGGGACCTGCGCTCGCGCGAGCAGCTGATCGCCTTCGCGGAGCAGCACCAGATTCCGATCTCCAAGGACAAGCGCGGCGAGGCGCCCTTCTCTGTCGACGCGAACCTGCTCCACACCTCCTCGGAGGGCAAGGTGCTCGAGGACCCCGCCGAGGTCGTGCCCGACTACGTCTTCTCGCGCACGCTCTCCCCGGAGGAGGCGCCCGACACCCCCACCGTGATCGCGGTGGGCTTCGACAAGGGCGACGCCGTCTCGATCGACGGCGAGGCGCTCTCGCCCGCGAGCCTGCTCGCACGTCTCAACGATCTCGGGCGCGACAACGGCATCGGCCGCCTCGACCTCGTCGAGAACCGCTTCGTCGGCATGAAGAGCCGCGGCATGTACGAGACGCCCGGCGGCACGATCCTCTCGGTCGCCCACCGCGCCATGGAATCGATCACGCTCGACCGCGGCGCGGCGCATCTCAAGGACGAGCTCGCCCCGCGCTACGCCGAGCTGATCTACAACGGCTTCTGGTTCTCTCCCGAGCGCGAGATGCTGCAGGCGGCGATCGACAAGAGCCAGGAGCACGTCACCGGCACGGTGCGGCTGAAGCTGTACAAGGGCGGCGTGCACGTCATCGGCCGCGAGAGCCCGTTCTCCCTCTACGACCAGGACCTCGTCACCTTCGAGGAGGGCGCCGTCGCCTACGACCACCGCGACGCGGCGGGATTCATCAAGCTCAACGCGCTGCGGCTGCGCACGCTGGCGCAGCGGCGCAAGAAGCTGGGGATGTGAGGCGGGCGGCGGGGCTCGCCCTCAACCCCGCGCGCCCGCCAGCGCCGCGACCACCTCCTCGTCCGTCGTCTGGTCGAAGTCCTCGTAGTAGAGCCCGACCGCGTGGAAAGGGTAGGGCGTGGTGAGCGCCACGACCTCGTCCGCCTCCTCGCGCAGGGCCTCGACCGCCTCGATGGGCGCCACCGGCACCGCCAGGATGCGCCGGGCGGCGCCGGCCTTCTTCAGTGCCCGGAGCGCGGCCTTCGCCGTCGAGCCGGTGGCGACGCCGTCGTCGACGACGATGACCGTGTGCCCGGCGACGTCGAGCGGCGGGCGGTCGCCGAGATAGACGCGGCGTCGGCGCTCGATCTCGGCGAGCTCGCGGCGCTTCGTGTCCTCGAGATAAGCCCCGTCGGCACCCGCCATGCGCGCTGTGGCGGCGTCGATGACGATCTGGGGGTCCTTGCCGTCGACGACGGCGCCGATGCCGTACTCGGGATGGCCGGGCGCGCCGATCTTGCGCACCATCACCAGGTCGAGCGGCGCGCCGAGCGCCCGTGCCACCTCGGCCGCCACCGGCACGCCGCCACGCGGCAGGGCGAGCACGATCGCGCCCTCCTCCGAATGGCCCGAGAGCGCGTCAGCGAGGCGCCGCCCGGCGTCGACCCGATCCTTGAACATCATGGCGCTCGCCTCCCGTCCGCGGTCGCTCCCACGCAAAGGGAACCCGCGCAAAGGGAAAGCGCGAGCGGGCCTCGCGGTTTCGTCGGCCGCGCATCCGGCTCGCCCTCGGACGCGCCCTCAGCCCCGGACGCGCGCCTCCTTGGCGAGCTGCGCGAGCCAGCGCCTGGCCTGCCGCCTGACGTTCGCCGGCGCGGTGCCGCCGTAGCTGGTGCGGCTCTTCACCGACTTCTCGACTCCGAGCACGTCGAAGATCTCCTGCCCGATCCGCGGCTCGACATCCTGCATCTCGGCGAGCGTGAGCTTCTCGAGCCCGACCCCGCGCTTCGCCGCGAGCCCGACGAGGCGCCCGGTGACGTGGTGCGCGTCGCGGAACGGGAGGTCGAGGACGCGCACCAGCCAGTCGGCGAGGTCGGTGGCGGTGGAGAAGCCCGCGCCCGCCCACTTCTTCATGGCCTTCACGTCCGGCTCCAGGTCGCGGACCATGCCGCTCATGGCCGCGATGCACAACGAGATCGTCTGGAGCGCGTCGAACACGCCCTCCTTGTCCTCCTGCATGTCCTTCGAATAGGTCAGCGGCAGGCCCTTCATCACGACGAGGAGCCCCTGCAGCGCGCCGAGCACCCGGCCGGTCTTGCCCCGTACCAGCTCGGCCGCGTCGGGGTTGCGCTTCTGCGGCATGATCGAGGAGCCGGTGGTGAAGGCGTCCGAGAGCTTGATGAAGGCGAATTGCGGCGTCATCCACAGCGTGATCTCCTCGGCGAGCCGGGAGAGATGCACGGCGCAGATCGCGGCCGCCGACAGCGTCTCGAGCGCGAAGTCGCGGTCCGAGACCGAATCGAGGGAATTCGCGGTCGGCCGGTCGAAGCCGAGCGCCGCCGCCGTCCGGGCGCGGTCGATCGGGAAGGACGTGCCGGCGAGGGCGGCGGCGCCGAGCGGGCATTCGTTCATGCGCCGGCGCGCGTCGGCGAAGCGCCCGCGGTCGCGCGCGAGCATCTCCACATAGGCGAGGCAATGGTGCCCGAAGGTCACCGGCTGGGCCGACTGCAGATGGGTGAAGCCCGGCATCACCGCCCCGGCGAACGTCTCCGCCTTCTCCGCGAGCGCCTGCTGGAGGCCCGCGAGCTGGAGATCGAGCGCGTCGACCGTGTCGCGCACCCACAGCCGCATGTCGGTCGCGACCTGGTCGTTGCGCGACCGCGCGGTGTGGAGCCGCCCGGCGGCCGGGCCGACGACCTCGCGCAGCCGCGACTCCACGTTCATGTGGATGTCCTCCAGCGCCCGCGAGAACGTGAACGTTCCCGCCTCGATCTCGGCCAGAATCGACTTGAGACCGTCGGAGATCGCGCCCACATCCTCTGCCGAGAGGATGCCCGTCTCGCCGAGCATCGCCGCATGCGCGAGCGAGCCGCGGATGTCCTGGGCCGCGAGCCGCTTGTCGAAGTCGATGGAGGCGTTGATCTCCTCCATGATCTCGGCCGGGCCGGTCTCGAACCGGCCGCCCCACATCCGATTGCTCACGCGTGACCTCTGTAGCTCGAGTATGCCGATGACCGACGAGACGAAACCCCATCGCCCGCGCGGGCTGCGCCGCGGCCCGATCCTGGTGGCCGGCGCCCTCGTCGTCGGCGCACTCGTAGCTTTCGCGCTCGTCTCCCGCAACAGCGAAGCCGTCGCCGAGGCCTGCATTCCGGCCCAGGAGACCCTCGCGCGGCTCGCGCCGACGGCCACGGGCGAGGTCGCGGCGGTGTCCGTGCACGCCATGCCGCGGCTCGCCCCGCAGATCGCCTTCGCCGGCCCGGAGGGCGAGCCGCTGACGCTCGCGGACTTCGAGGGCCGGACCGTGCTCCTCAACCTCTGGGCCACCTGGTGCGCGCCGTGCCGCGAGGAGATGCCGGCGCTGGACGCCCTCCAGGAGACGTACGGGGGCGAGGATTTCGAGGTCGTCGCCGTCAACGTCGACACCCGCCACCTCGACCGCCCGCGCGCCTGGCTCGAGGAGCACGGCATCGACGACCTCGCCTACTACGCCGAGAACGAGGGCACGCTGATGCAGACCCTCCAGCGCTCGGGCCACGTCGTCGGCCTGCCGACCACGATCCTCGTCGACGGCAGCGGCTGCGAGCTCGCGGTGCTCAAGGGCCCGGCGGAATGGGCGAGCGGCGACGCCTTCGCCATGATCCGCGCCGCGCTGGGGCGCGAAGGCGGCTGAGACGGACCGCAGCCGTCGATGACGAGCGCCGACGCTCTCCCCTCTCCACGAGGGAGAGGGGAGCCGCCGATCGCGGACCATCGACGCCGTGCCCTTCCGGAACCGCGGCCCCGCCCGGCCGTTCGCCCCGATCCCCTCCACGCGCACCCTTTGCCGCGACCCGGCGGCTGACGTAGATTGCCCGCCATGACCCGCACGACCTTCCGCATCGCCCTCGCCCAGCTCGATCCCACCCTCGGCGCCGTCGACGCCAACCTCGCCCTCGCCCGCAAGGCGCGGGGCGAGGCGGCAGAGCAGGGGGCGGACCTCGTCGTCTTCACCGAGCTGTTCCTCGCCGGCTACCCGGCGGAGGACCTCGTCCTCAAGCCGGCCTTCCAGGACGCCTGCCGCGCGGCGCTCGAGAGCCTCGCGCGCGACACCGCAGACGGCGGGCCGGCGGTGCTCATCGGCCTGCCCTTCGTGGAGAGCGGCGTGCTCCACAATTCCTACGCCTATCTCGACGAGGGCCGCGTCGGGGCGGTGCGCCACAAGGTGGACCTGCCGAACTACGGCCCCTTCGACGAGAAGCGCGTCTTCGAGCCCGGCCCCCTCCCCGGCCCGATCATGATCCGCGGCGTGCGCGTCGGCGCGCCGATCTGCGAGGACATCTGGGGCGAGGAGGTGGTCGAGTGCCTCGCCGAGACGGGGGCGGAGATCCTCGTCGTGCCCAACGGCTCGCCCTACTGGCGCGGCAAGACCGACGAGCGCTTCTCCATCGCCGCCGCGCGGGTGACCGAGAGCGGCCTGCCGATGATCTACGTGAACCAGGTCGGCGGCCAGGACGAGCTCGTCTTCGACGGCGCATCCTTCCTGCTCCAGGCCGACTGCGCGCTCGCGGGCATGCTGCCGAGCTTCTCCGAATGCGTCGTCACCACGACCTGGGAGCGTGGGCCGGACGGCTGGCGCTGCACGGACGCGCCGCGGCACGTCGCTCCCGAGGGAGCGCAGGCGGACTACGCGGCCTGCGTGCTGGGGCTACGCGACTACGTCGAGAAGACCGGTTTCCCCGGCGTCGTGCTCGGCCTCTCGGGCGGCATCGATTCGGCCCTGTGCGCGGCGATGGCGGTCGACGCGCTCGGCCCCGAGCGCGTGCACTGCGTCATGCTGCCCTACCGCTACACCGCCACGACCTCGCTCGAGGACGCGGCCGCCTGCGCGAGAGCGCTCGGCGTGCGCTACGACATCCTGCCGATCGCCGAGGCCGTGGAGGGCGCCGAGCGCGTGCTCGCGCCGCTCTTCGCCGGCACCGAGCCGGGCGTCACCGAGGAGAACGTCCAGAGCCGCACCCGCGGCACGCTGCTGATGGCGATCTCGAACAAGTTCGGCGCCATGGTGGTGACCACCGGCAACAAGTCCGAGATGTCGGTGGGCTATTCCACCCTGTACGGCGACATGAACGGCGGCTTCAACCCGGTAAAGGACCTCTACAAGACCGAGGTCTTCGCCCTCTCGCGCCTGCGCAATTCCTGGAAGCCGCCGGGCGCGCGGGGCCCCGACGGCGTCGTCATCCCCGAGCGGATCATCACGAAGCCGCCCACCGCCGAGCTGCGGGAGAACCAGACCGACCAGGATTCGCTTCCGCCCTACGACGTGCTCGACGACATCCTCGCCCTCCTCGTCGAGGGCGAGACCCGCATCTCCGACATCGTCGCCCGGGGCCACGACCCGGACGTCGTCCGCAAGGTCGAGCGACTGCTCACCATCGCCGAGTACAAGCGCCGCCAGGCCGCGCCGGGCGTGAAGGTCACCCGCCGCAGCTTCGGCCGCGACCGACGCTACCCGATCGTGAACCGCTTCCGGGACGCGGGGGAGCCGGCGTTCGCGGGGGACGCGAGCCTGTATCGGGACGGGGGTGGCGCCGGAGGGAGCCGGGTGGACCTGGATTTTTAGAGAGATCGATCAGACGATCATCAATCGGTAGAGGCGGGTTCCCTCCCCGACCGTTCTGAGCGTCCGTGCGATCGCATCTCCGAAACGTTCCGCTTCATCCATTAAGGGCTTCGCGGATTGCTTGTCTCTGAAGAGCGCGAGAGCCTCATCCTCCTTTCCGGCGGTCAACTGAAGAAACGAGTCGTACATCGCGAGCAAGTTCTGCAGGTCATCGCGGGCCATCTCGGCGCCCGAGTGGCTCGCGAGTGCTTCGAGGCGGGTCGTGGGCGACAGCTTGGCCATCGCGACGGCATCGGCCAATGAGACGGTCCCCTTTTCGTTGAAGATCGCTTGCATGAACATGAGCGCGGAGTAGCAGGTGAGCATACGGCTGTACTTCAGCTTGAAATTCTTCAGGCGCCTCTTCGGCTTCGCCTGCTCCGGATAGTCCCGGGTGCGGGCTTCGAAATTGACGCAGAAAGTGCGCCAGAGACGAAGAATATCATTTATGAAGAAGGCGGGCTCGAAACTATCGGCATGGTCCTCGTAGTCGCGCCAATAGGCGCCAAACACCTCTGCTAGAAAGCCGTCGAACATCTCCTCGCCCAAAAGCGGCATGCTCTCCAGAAGCATCAGCAACCGGGCGGTGAACGTATTCTCTACATCGTCTTCCGGAGTTCCGAGGGTCTGAGTGAGGTTGGCGACGGTGTAGCCTACGAGATAGCGACCATCGCCGTCGAACTCGGAAATTCCGTGTTGCCGCGTTGCTTCGATCAGCGACGCCTTGACCAACGTCTCATCGAGCCTGCTCAGGAGAGGCGTACTGTTCGCGTCTTGACCGGACAGGATGAAGAGATCGAGATCACTGCTCGGCCCAGCTTCCAATCGCCCATAGGAACCTGTCGCGTAGACGCATGCCTTCCCCTGGATCAGCGTCCGCGCGCGGTCGAGACTCCGTCTCAACTCGGACAGCTTCGAACCAGCATGCTCACGGCGTTCCGACAACCTCATGCGTGCACCCATCCCACTCAAACACGTTGGCGAATATTTCCGCCTGCCCGATCGCGTCGTCAAGGGCGTGGTGAGTGTGTGCGCGCTCCGGCAACAGGAAGCCGGGCATTCGGGAGCGACCGGCCTCGGAGATTGGCAGGCCCGCCTTTGCGGCGTACGCGGTCTTGATGTCGTAGCACCGCGAATGCCCGAATGGGGAACCGCCGACCGCGAACTGGACGAAGTACCAGGAAAGCCAGGACCAGTCGAAGCTCAGCGGGTAGGCAACGAGGACGGGACTGCCCTGGCCGGCGACCGCACGGACGAAGCGCGCGGCCTCCGACATCGCCGCGCGCGCGTCGCGCCCCTCGCGCAGCAGGCGCGCCCGGTCTAGCCCGTTCACCGCGAGTGCCGCCGGCTCGAAACGATCGGAGATCGGTGCGAGCTCGGCATAGAAGGACGTGTCATGGCGGGCGGGCCGCTCGAAGCGGCGCCCATCGTATCGACCCGCATAGACGAGGGCGAAGGACAGCATCGAGTAGGGGCCGGGGATCGGCCCGTCGGTCTCGACATCGGCGGAGAAGTAGACGTCCAAGGCGCGCTCCAAGGGCCGGTGACCGCGTCCCCGGAGGGCGGCGGATCCGTCGCGCGCACCCTATCGAAATGCGGACGGCCTGCCAAACGAGGAACGCGCCGACATCCGCCTCCGCGCACAGCCGTAGCCGCCCGACCGACAGGCCAAGACCCAGCTCCGAGGCCGGTCAGCTCTTGAATCGGTTCAAGGTGAATTATTAGATTACAAGTATATAATATTTATTCATTTACTGTGCGTTGCTATTATATTTATCTTCGTCTACAACATCTCCCGATACGAAGACGGCTCAGCGACGGCCGCTGCGCGCCTCCCAAGCGCGCGGGTGCGCTCGCTCGCGGCCTGCCGAAGGAGGTTGATCATGACCACGTTCGACACCCGCCTCGACACCGGCGCGACCGGGACCGGTCGGCCCGGCCCGGCCGACATCCTCTTCCTGCTGCCGCAGCCCGGCACCAACGGGGCCGGCACCGGTACCAGCGCGACGACCGGCACGACCCGCACCGGCGGCCCGCTCGTCGTCGCACAGACTGCGCCGATCGACGTGATCGACGCCGCGCGCGAGGCGCTGACGCCGGATGCGCTGGTGTTCGGGGCGACGACGCCGCGCATGCCCGGCGGCGTGCCGGGCTGGCTGGCGCCGGCGGGCAACTTCGCCCTCTACGGCCTCGAGAACGGCAACTGGAGCTATTTCGGCGCGCGTCCGGTCCAGCCGCTGCCCCCGATTCCCACGCCCTGGGGGCCGATCCGCCAGGGCCTGTCCTACGTCGGCACCGCCGGCCAGGCGGCCGACGGCAGCTTCACCGATCAGGCCGGCGTGGGCTGGACCGCCGTCATTCCCTCACCCTCGGGCGACATTCTGCTCTTCGCCAACTCGCGGCAGGACGCGCTGACGATCGGCAACGCGATCCAGGACCGCGGGCGGCACATCGTGAACGTCAACTTCGGCGCCGCCTACGCGCTCAACGACGGCGCGGCGCGGCTGCTCGCGACGAAGTTCCCCGGCGCCGCCCTCGTGATCGAGGGCGCCTCGCAGGTGACCGGCGCCAACGTCTGGGGCGGTGTCGGCTATTCCGAGGTGCCGATCCAGATGGTGATCGAGAACGGCGCCCCGAGCGCCCTGATCATCAACGGCAACGAGATCCCGATGGACCAGCTCGCCGCCCTGTTCGGCGACGAGATCGAGAGCCGTGCGCTCAGCGGCGGGTTCATGCCCCAGAGCCTGAACAACTCGGTGCTGCGCGACTTCGACCCCCGCCACACCAACCTGACGCAGGAGGGCTCGGATTGGAGGCGGGTGATCGAGCGCGCCTTCGAGCGCGGCGTCAGCGATCCCGCGCAGCAGTACGACCTGATGCTGCAGGCGCTCGAGAACCCGCAGGCCGTGTTCGGCGACCTGCCGCCCGAGGGACGCAAGGCCGCGCTCGTCCTCGTCAATGCGATGCTCGGGCGCACCGACGAGGCGAACCGCCTCGCCGCCGAGCTGTACCCTTTCGACAATACGGTCGACGGCCTGCGCCCGCGCGGGCTCCAGACCCTGCGGATCGACGAGCTCGCCGCCCTCGACGGCGCGCGCGCCGGCGGGGAGCGGATCTCCTACGGCTGGGTCGGCGTGCCGGGCATCGGCCAGGCGGAGCTGCGCTACGACCCCGCCGCCGAGCGCTACTCGGTGCACGGCCGCAACGGCGCACAGCATCCGCTGCCGAACGCGGGCTCGCTCGAGGACGCGCGCGAGCAGGCCCGCGCCCTCATCCGCGGCGGCGGCTTCTCGCCGGAGAACGTCTTCCCGCTCGCCGGCTACGACGGCACGCCGATCGCGACCATCCCCGACGACCAGCCGACCCGCATCGGCCAGGGCTGGGCCGGCGTGCCGGGTGTCGGCCAGCTCGAGATCCGCTGGGATTCGCGCACCGGCGACTACTCGGCGCACGGGCCGAACGACGCGCAATATCCGCTGCCCGGCGTCGACACCGCGGACGAGGCGAGGGCGCGCGTGCGCGAGATGATCCGCAACGGCGGGGTCAGCCCGCAGAACATGTTTCCGCTCGCCGGCCCGCCGGTGGCGAACATCCCGACCGATCAGGCGACGCGGATCGGCCAGGGCTACGCCGGCGTCGAGGGCATCGGCCAGCTCGAGATCCGCTGGGATTCGCGCACGGGCGACTACTCGGCGCACGGACCCAACGGCGCCCAGTACCCGCTCCCCGACGCCACCACCCTCGGCGAGGCCAGGGAGCGCGTGCGCGAGATGATCCGCAACGGCGGGGTCAGCCCGCAGAACATGTTCCCCCTCTGACGCGATCGCGCACAATTCACGAGATCGCCCAAGTGATCTGAACTAAGCTCCGGCCGCGCCGCGCCCTCGCGCCCGCGCGTCCGGAGAGACCGATGCTCGAGATCCTGCGCCAGCTCTTCGCCCCCGAGAGCCTCGCGCCCCACGGCATGTGCCTGACTTGGCGCCCCGAGCTGATCTATGCGCACGTCGTCTCCGACGCGCTGATCGGCGCGGCCTACTTCTCGATCCCGCTCGCGCTGGGCGCCTTCGTCGTCAAGCGGCGCGACGTTACCTTCGGCTGGGTGTTCTGGTGCTTCGCGCTGTTCATCCTCGCGTGCGGGGCGACGCACTTCTTCTCGATCTGGACGCTGTGGAACCCGGACTACGGCGTCCAGGCCGTGCTCAAGGGGTTCACGGCCCTCGTCTCGCTCGCCACCGCCGCGATCCTCTGGCCGCTCCTGCCCGCCGCGCTCGCGCTGCCCTCGCCCAAGCAGCTCGCAGCGGCCAACGCGAGCCTCGAGGCGCGCATTGCCGAGCGCGACGCGGCGCTGGCCGCGCTCCGGCGCGAGATCGCCGAGCGCGAGAAGGCGGAGGAAACGCTGCGCCAGGTCCAGAAGATGGAGGCGGTCGGACAGCTCACCGGCGGCGTCGCCCACGACTTCAACAACCTGCTCGCGGCGACGCTGTCGAGCCTCGAGCTCCTCGCCAAGCGCGTGCCCGAGGACGACGCCAAGGCGCGGCGCTACCTGGAGAACGCGTTGACCGCAACGGAGCGCGGCGCGGCGCTGACGCATCGCCTCCTCGCCTTCGCGCGGCGCCAGGCGCTCGCGCCGACGACCCTCGACATCGCCGGTCTCGTCTCGGGCATGATGGACCTGCTGCGCCGGTCGCTCGGCCCGATGATCGACGTCGAGACGCGCTTTCCGGACGCCCTCCCGCCGGTTCGGGTCGACGCCAACCAGCTCGAGCTCGCACTCCTCAACCTCGCCGTGAACGCCCGCGACGCGATGCCCGAGGGCGGGCGGCTCGTCGTCTCAGCGAGCGAGACCACGGTCGCCGAGGACGACCCCGCCGGCCTCACGCCGGGGCGCTACGTCCGGATCACGGTGCGCGACGGCGGCTGCGGCATGGATGCGCAGACGCTCGCGCGCGCCACCGAGCCCTTCTTCACCACGAAGGAGATCGGCAAAGGCACGGGGCTCGGCCTGTCCATGGTCCACGGCCTCGCGGCCCAGTCCGGCGGCACGCTGCGGCTCGCGAGCGAGCCCGGCGTCGGCACCGAGGCGGTGATCCTGCTGCCGGCCGCGGACGCGGCGGACATCGTGCCGGCTTCCGCGCCGGAGGCGATCGAGGGGCCGCTGCAGCCGCTCTCGATCCTGCTCGTCGACGACGATCCCCTCGTGCTGGCCGGCACCCGCGACCTCCTGGCCGAGGCCGGGCACCGGGTCGTGGCCGTGGCCTCCGCCGCCGAGGCGCTGGCGCGGATCGAGACGGACGACGGGTTCGACGTCGTGCTCAGCGACCTCGCGATGCCCGGCATGACGGGCGTGGCCCTGGCGCAGACCCTGCGAGAGCGCCGGCCGGACCTGCCCGTCGTCCTGCTCACCGGCTTCGGCGAGGCCGCGGGAGACTGGCCGCGCCTCGCCAAGCCCTTCCATGCCGACGAGCTCGCCCGCACGCTCGCGCCGATCGCGCATGCGCGGGCCGAGCGCGGGTGAACGTCGGCGCGGCGGCCTCCCGGCGACGGACTTGGGCGGGGGCTTGCGCGCCCCGGCGTTTTGGGCCATATGCCGGGTCCGGCCCGCGGCGTCCCCGCGGCGGCCCGCCATGCAGCTGTAGCTCAGTTGGTTAGAGCGTCGGATTGTGGCTCCGAAGGTCGGCGGTTCGAGCCCGCCCAGCTGTACCATCTCCCCCCGTCTCTCCCTCCGCTCCCAGGCCCGATTGGCCCGCGCTCACGCCCGCGGCGCTTCCGCCCGTCGGCTGCGGCCTTATGATGCCGCGGCAACGAACGGGAGGACGCCATGGCGCGCACGTACAGGATCGCGGTGATCCCCGGTGACGGGATCGGCAAGGAGGTGGTGCCCGAGGGCGTGCGGGTGCTGGAGGAGGCCGCCAAGCGCCACGGCTTCGTCCTCGAGCAGGACTGGTTCGACTTCGCCTCCTGCGACTACTACGCCAGGCACGGGCGCATGATGCCGGAGGACTGGAAGGAGCGGATCGGCGGCCACGACGCGATCTTCTTCGGCGCGGTGGGCTGGCCGGACACGGTTCCCGACCACGTCTCCCTGTGGGGCTCGCTGCTGCTGTTCCGGCGCGAGTTCGACCAGTACGTCAACCTTCGCCCGGTCAAGCTCATGCCCGGCGTCCCCTCGCCGCTCGCGGGGCGGGAGCCCGGCGACATCGACTTCCTCGTCGTGCGCGAGAACACCGAGGGCGAGTACTCCTCGGTCGGAGGGCGCATGTTCGCCGGCACGGACCGGGAGGTCGTCATCCAGGAGACCGTGATGACGCGGGTCGGCGTCGACCGGGTGCTGAGATACGCCTTCGAGCTCGCCCAGCGCCGCCCGCGCAGGAAGCTCACCTCGGCGACCAAGTCGAACGGCATCTCGATCACCATGCCCTACTGGGACGAGCGCGTCGCCGAGATGGCGAAGGCGTATCCCGGGATCACGGTGGACAAGTTCCACATCGACATCCTCACCGCGCATTTCGTGCTGCATCCGGACTGGTTCGACGTCGTCGTCGCCTCCAACCTGTTCGGCGACATCCTCTCCGACCTCGGCCCCGCCTGCACGGGCACGATCGGCATCGCGCCGTCCGGCAACATCAACCCGGAGGGCGACCACCCCTCCCTGTTCGAGCCCGTCCACGGCTCCGCGCCGGACATCGCCGGCCAGGGCATCGCCAACCCGATCGGGCAGATCTGGTCGGGCGCGATGATGCTCGATCACCTCGGCGAGCGGGAGGCGGCCGCCGAGATCGTCGCCGCCATCGAGCGCACGCTCGGCGAGCGGACGCTGCGCACCCGCGATCTCGGCGGCAACGCGGGCACGCAGGACTGCGGCCGGGCCGTTGCGGAGACGCTCTGACGGGGCTCCGCCACGCGCATCCGCGTCGCTCGAGAACACCTCGAAATACTTTACGGTTGTGTCTGCCGCTTCGTAAATAACGACACCTTAACACAAGCACATCGATCCTATCGCTCGTGAATTGCACCCGCCCCGGCGGCGCCTCCCCGCGCCCCGGGGCGAACCACGAGCGAGGGTATGGAAATGGGCAAGCTCATCGATCGATGGAGCATCGCGACGAAGATCTACAGCCTCGTCGGTCTCTTCGCGGTGGTCGTCGTCGCGGTCACCGCGGCGAGCGCGATGATCATGACGACCTATCGCGATCAGGTGGCGCTCGCCCAGAACGCGGCGGAGCGTGCGATCCTCAGCGAGCGCGCGAACGCGCTCATCAACGGCGCGGTCGCCGACACCCGCGGCCTCTACATGGCCGAGACGCCCGCCGACGTCGAGCTCTACGGCCAACGCCTGCTCGCGGACCTCGATCGCATGGACGCCATGCTCGACGCCTGGCAGCCCCTGGTGTCGGCGGACCGGATGAACCTGTTCCTGGGCTTCCGCGAGGACGTGGACGCCTTCGCCGACGTGCGCCGCGAGATCGTGCGGCTCGCGCGCACGCAGGGCACAGAGGCGGCGCGCACCTTCGGCGACAACGCCGAGAACCGCGCGGCTCAGGACGCGCTCAACGAGATCATGGACTCGACCGCAGCGGTGCAGTCGACGAACCTCGAGCGCTTCGTCGGCATGCTCGATGCGCTGTTCGGCCGCAGCCTCCTCACGATCGTCGCGATCGGCGGGCTCGGCATCCTCGTCGGCGTGGGCTTCGCCGCCTACCTGTCGCGCCGCCAGCTCACCCAGCCGATCCGCGCCATCTCGGGCGCCATGCGCGCGCTGGCAGACGGCGACCTCTCCACCGAGGTGCCGTTCGCGAGCCGCGTCGACGAGATCGGCGGCATGGCCCGCGCGGTCGCGATCTTCAAGCGCAACGCGGTCGAGCGCGAGGAGCTGACCCGCGAGCGCGCCGCCGAGACCGCCGCCCGCGAGCAGCGCACGGCGCGGGTCGCCGAGCTGATCGAGGGCTTCGAGAGCCGCATCGAGACGCTCGTCCAGGCGCTCGGCGCCTCGGCGACCGAGATGGAGGCGACGGCGGAAGCCATGCGCACGAGCGCCGACCAGGGCCGCACGCGCTCCGAATCGGGCGCCGTGACCGCGCAGCAGACGAGCTCGGCGATGCGCACCGTTGCCGTCGCCGCCGAGGAGCTCGCCGCCTCCGCACGCGAGATCAGCGTCCAGGTGGCGCAGGCGACGCAGATCGCCTCGCAGGCGGTGGAGGACGCCCGCAGCACCGACGTGACGATGCGCGACCTCTCCGCCAACGCCCAGCGCATCGGCGAGGTCGTCGCGCTGATCAGCGAGATCGCCTCGCAGACGAACCTGCTCGCGCTCAACGCCACCATCGAAGCGGCCCGCGCCGGCGAGGCCGGCAAGGGCTTCGCGGTCGTCGCCGCCGAGGTCAAGACGCTCGCCGACCAGACCGCCAAGGCGACGGACGAGATCGCCGCCCAGGTCGGCCGTATCCAGACGGCGTCGGGCAGCGCCGTCCAGGCGATCGAATCGATCGGTGCCACGATCCAGCGCATGCACGAGATCTCCGGCACGATCGCCTCGGCGGCCGAGGAGCAGCAATCCGCCACGCAGGAGATCGCATCCAACGTCTCCGACGCGGCGAACGGGACGGAGGCGGTGAACGACTTCGTCGGCGAGTTCCGTCAGTCCGCCGCCCAGACCGGCACCGCCGCCGACCAGGTCCTCCAGGCCGCCCGCCGCCTCACCGGCTCGGCCTCGGACGTCACGCGCCAGGTCGAGACCTTCACGGCGGGCATCCGCGCCGCGTGAGACGGGGGCGGCGGGTTCAGCCGAGCCCGCCGCCGGCCCCTCTCAGCGGGTCGTTCGCGAGCGTGATCGCGACCCCGTGCGGCGTCGCCTCCGCCGCCCGCTCCCAGGCGGCCGCGCGATCCGCCACCACGTCCGTGCCGGCGAGGCCCTTCTCGGCACAGAGCCGCTCCAGCGCCGCGACCCAGGCGGTCCAGTAGCCCTCGCCGCCGTGCTCCGCGCCCGGGGTGCGCGCCAGCGCCGACGAGAGCGCCTGCGCCCACTCGCTCCAGGCGAAGACCCCGCGTGCGTTCAGCGCCACCGCGAGCGCGAAGGCGCTCGCCTGCCAGGGACTCTCGAAAGTCGGCGCCTCCGGCGGCGGGAACGCCGACGCGTCCTCATTCCTCATCGAGGTAGCTCTCCCAGGCGTCGATCGACACGGACAGCGTCGGGTCCGCCCCCTCGCCCCACAGCTCCGTCCCCGCGAATCGTACCGTGTAGAGGTGCTGCGGCGCCTCGCCCCGCCCGTGCGCATTCGTATCCGGGAAGACGTGGGCGCCGTGATGGAGCACGATCTCGCCGATCTTGCCGCGGGCATAGCGCGGCAGGCGGGTGTGGCCGGCGGGGTTGATCACCCGCGTGCGCACGCGATCCCCCGGTGCGAACCGCGGCGGGGCAGGCGCCTCGCGGTCCGTCGGCCCGCCGCGCGCCAGCGCCGCCGGCACGGCCTCCGCCGAGAGCACCCGCGCGAGCCGCGCGCCGGGCCGCAGCGACCGTCCGGCGGCGAGCTCGTCCGCTCCCACGAGACCCGCGGCGACGACGAGCCGCTCGAGCCCCTTCGTCCAGATCTCGTAGTACGACGCCGCGAGGTACTCCGCCGGCGGCAGGCTCTCGCGGGCGTGGCGGGAGGCGTCGAGCGTCCACGAGCCGGTCGCGCCCATGGCGAGCGTGATGCCGAAGGCGCGGCGCTCCCAGGGCGCGTGGAACAGCGGCTCGTCCGGCTCCCGCACCACCGGCCCGAAGCCGTGCATGCCGCCGAGATCCTGCGCCCCGTTCATCGCGCGCCCTCCCCGCTCGCCGCACCGGGCGCCCGCGCGAGCCCTGTGCCGATCATCGAATCGCGGGTGACGAGGTCGGCGAGGCGCTCCGCGTCGAGGCCGTCGGTTCCCTCCGGGCGCATCGGCACGACGAGGTAGCGCACCTCGGCGGTGGAATCCCACACCCGGATCGCGGTCGTCTCGGGGAGCGTCACCCCGAACTCGGCGAGTACGCCGCGCGGATCCATCACCGCGCGCGAGCGGTAGGGCGCCGACTTGTACCAGGTCGGCGGCAGGCCGAGCACCGGCCAGGGATAGCAGGAGCACAGGGTGCAGACGACGAGGTGATGCTCGTCCGGCGTATTGAACAGGGCCACCATGTGCTCGCCCTGGCGCCCGACGAAGCCCATCGCGGCAATCGCCGCCGTCGCGTCCGCCGCCAGCGCATCGCGGAACGCGGGATCGGTCCAGGCGCGGGCGACGACCCGCGCGCCATTGCGGGGGCCGACCTTGGTCTCGTAGGTGTCGATCAGCGCGTCGATCGCGGCGGGCTCGACGTAGCCCTTCTCGACGAGGATCGATTCGAGCGCCTTCACCCGCGCCTCGATGGGCGCGAGGTGGCTGTGGCCGTGGCCGCCGTCGTGGTGGTGGTCGTCGTGATCGTGGTCGTGCACGGCGTGATCTCCCCTCTGCGGCCTGTCAGGCGCCGCGCGCCTCGACCTGCGCGAGCGTGGGCGGGTTCGCGCCCGGGCGCTCGCAGGTGATCGAGGCGGCGCGCACCGCGAAATCGAGCGCATCGGCGACATCGTCGGGCGAGAGCGTCTCGAGGCCCGCCCGGTCGAGCAGCCCGCGCGCATCGAGGCGCGCGAGCAGGCCCGCGTGCAGCGTGTCGCCCGCCCCCACCGTGTCGGCCACGCTCACCCGACGTCCGGCCACCGCGCGCATCACCGTGCCCTGCGCGGTGCGCAGGAAGGCCCGTGCGCCGTCCGCCCCCAGCGTCGCCACGACGAGCCGCGCGCCGCCGGCGAGCCGTCTCTCCGCCCAGGCGGCGAGCGCCGCCACGTCCGCGGGGTCGATCCCGAACCCGTCCGCGAGGTCCTCGGCGCTCGCCTTGACGATGTCGGCGACCGCGAGGAAGTCCGCGAGCCGCGCCCGCCAGGCGGCGAGGTCGGGCGTCACCGTCGCCCGCAAGTTCGGGTCGAGCGAGATCGCGCGCCGCCCGGCCTCACGGCGCGCGAGCGCGAGGTAGGCGGCGCCGGCGGGATCGACGGCGAGCGAGAAGGAGCCGAAAGCGAGAGCGCGCACGCGCTCGGGCAGCGCCGCGGGCAGGTCCGCCCCCGTGATACTCCGGTCCGCCGCGCCATGGCCGTGGAATGCGTATGAGACGTCCCCGTTCGGGCGCGGCGCGACGACCCCGATCGTCGTCGGCGCGGGCAGCCGCGGGGCGAGCGAGAGGTCGACCCCGTCGCGGGCGAGCCGGGAGGCCAGCACCTCGCCGAAGCGGTCGGTCGAGAGCCCGCCGCAGAAACCCGCCGCGCGCCCGAGCCGGGCCAGCGCGATCGCCACGTTGAAGGGCGAGCCGCCGGGCACGGCGCGCGCCGCGAGCGCCGTGCCGTCGTCGTCGCCGACGAAGAGATCGATCAGCGCCTCGCCGCAGACCAGGATCATGCGCGCCTCCTCTCGCTCGGGAGCCTCGCCGCCCTGTATGGCATCCGATCGCAGGCCGCGGTAGCCCCGCGGCGGCGTCTCGCGTCAGATCTCCACGCCCTCGGCCCGCAGTCCCGCGGCGAGGTCGAAGCCGAGGGGGCAGTGCAGCGCGCGCATGCCGACCGCCCGCGCGCCCGCGACGTTCTTCTCGGAATCGTCGATGAACAGGCACCGACCCGCCTCGAGGCCGTATCGATCGAGCAGCGTGCGGTAGATCGCCGGGTCGGGCTTGATCAGCCGCTCGTGGGCGGAGACGACGACGCCCTCGAAGCGGGTGAGGACGGGGAAGCGCTCCACCGCCTCCGCCCACTTCTCACGCGAGAAGTTGGTGATGGCGTAGATCGGCTCGCCCCTGGCGAGGAGCCGCTCCAGCAGCGCCGTGTTGGGCGCGATGTCGCCGGGCACCATCTCCTGCCAGCGCGTGTCGAAGGCGCGGATCTCCGCCTCCCACTCGGGATGCCTGGCGCACAGCGCCGCGACGTGCTCGGCGTAGACCGCGCCGCGGTCCATTTCGAGGTTCCAGTCGCCGGTGCAGACGTTGGCGAGGAACCACTCCATCCGTTCGGCGTCGTCGAACATCTTCTCGTAGAGAAAGCGCGGGTCCCAGCGGATGAGGACGTTGCCGACGTCGAAGACGAGGATGGTCACGGGCGAGGCTCCGGTCATGGGCTGCCCTCGCCGCTTCGCACGGGCGCGTGACGATCGCAAGACGCGGCGCCCGCGGCGCCCGGCTCCGTGCGCGACCGGACCAAAGTGGCGCTTCCGTCGGCCCCTTCTTTGGCGGTAGACCGGGTGCGACGTCCCGCGGAGCGAACGCCATGATCGACGACGACGCCCTCTCGGCCGATTTCCCGACGCCCTCGCGCGCGGACTGGCTCGCGCTGGTCGAGGGCGTGCTGAAGGGTGCCGACTTCGAGAAGCGGCTCGTCTCCAGGAGCTACGACGGCCTCGCCATCCAGCCGCTCTACGACAAGGCGGATGTCCCCGCCCGCCCCGGCCGCGCAGCCCACGGCCCCTGGCGCGTCGCCCAGCGCGTCGACGACCCGCGCCGCGAGACCGCGAACGCACAGGCGCTGGAGGACCTCGAGGGCGGCGCGGACGCGCTGACGCTGGTCTTCCCGCAGGCGCCCGCCGCGCGCGGCTTCGGGCTCGCAGCGCAGACGGTGGACGATCTCGACGCCGCGCTGGCCGGCGTGATGCTCGACCTCGTCCACGTCCGGCTCGACGCCGGCGGGGCGGGACGGCAGGCGGCGGGGATGCTGATCGCCCTCGCCGAGCGCCGCGGCCACCTGCTCGCCGACCTCGCGATCGACCTCGCGCTGGACCCAATCGGCGCCGCCGCCGCGGCGGGGCGGATGTCGGCGCCCTGGGAGATCGTCGCCGAGCGCTCCGCACAGACGCTCGCCGATCTCACCGCGCGCGGATTCACGGGCCGCACCTTCCTCGCCGATGCGCGCCCGGTCCACGAAGCCGGCGCGAGCGAGGCGCAGGAACTCGCCTTCGTGCTCGCGTCCGGCGTCGCCTACCTCCGTGCGCTGGAGGCGGGCGGGCATACGCCGGATGCCGCGCGCGACGCGCTCTCCTTCCTGCTCGTGGCGGACGCCGACGAGCTCCTCGGCATCGCCAAGTTCCGGGCGCTGCGTGCGCTCTGGGCGCGGGTGGAGGAGGCGTCCGGCCTCGTGCCCAAGCCCATCCGGCTCCACGCCGAGACCGCCTGGCGCATGACCACCCGGCGCGACCCGTGGGTGAACATGCTGCGCGCCACGGTCGCGACGTTCTCGGCGGGCGTCGGCGGTGCGGATTCCCTCGTCGTGACGCCGTTCACCGCCGCGCTCGGCCTGCCGGACGCCTTCGCCCGGCGCGTCGCGCGCAATACGCAACTCGTACTCCTGCACGAATCCAATCTCTGGCGCGTGGCCGACCCCGCCGCCGGCTCGGGCGCGCTGGAGGGCCTGACCGACGCGCTCTGCGAGAGAGCGTGGGCGCTCTTCCAGGAGATCGAGGCCGAGGGCGGCATCGTCGAGAGCCTGCGCGCGGGCGCGCTCCAGGACCGCATTCGCGCCACCCGCGCCGCACGCGACGCGGCGATCGCCAGGCGCAAGGACGCGATCACCGGCGTCTCCGAATTCCCCTTCCTCGACGAGAAGCCGGTTGCCGTGTCGATGGTAGCCGACGACGCGCCCCACGCCCCGCCACCGTCGGACGCCGACGCCACCGCGACGCCCGTCGCCGCCTTCGGCGACCTCGTCGCCGCCGCCGCCGAGGGCGCGCGCCTGGCGCGCCTCATGGCCGCGCCGGCGGGCGTGGCGCCCGTCACGCTGGGCCCCCTGCCCCGCCGTCGCGACGCCGAGCCCTACGAGCGCCTGCGCGACCGCTCGGACGCTCTCTTCGCCTCCCACGGCAGGCGCCCGGCGGTGTTCCTGGCCAATATCGGCCCTCTCTCGGCCTTCAACGCCCGTGCCGGCTTCGCCCGCGGCGCCTTCGAGGCGGGCGGCATCGCCGCGCTCTCGAACGACGGCTTCCCCGATCACGCCGCCATGGCGGAGGCCTTCGCCGCGTCCGGTGCCGCCATCGCCTGCCTGTGCTCGTCGGACGCACTCTACGAGACCGAGGCCGCCGCCGCGGCGCAGGCGATGAAGGCGGCGGGCTGCACCCGGCTCTACCTCGCCGGCCGCCCCGGCGCGCACGAGGCCGCGTGGCGCGAGGCGGGGGTAGACGCCTTCGTCTACATGGGCGTCGACCTGCTCGGCCTGCTCGAGGACGCGCTCGCCCGCGCCGAGGAGGCCGCCCGTGGTTGATCTCTCCGCCGTCCGCCGCCATCCTCGCGATCAGGAGGCCTGCTCATGAGCGCCGTTTCCGGGAGCACCCTGCCCGACTTCACCGGCGTCCCCTTCGCCCGCGCCGCGCGCGGCGAGGCCGCGGCCGGCGCCCAAGCGGGCGCGCCGTGGGAGACGCCCGAGGGCATCCCCGTCAAGGGCGCCTACGGCCCGCCGGACCGCGCCGGCCTCGGCTTCGTCGGCGGGATGCCGGGCATCGCGCCCTATCTGCGCGGCCCCTACCCGACGATGTACGTCACCCAGCCGTGGACCATCCGCCAATATGCGGGCTTCTCGACGGCGGAGGATTCGAACGCCTTCTACCGCCGCAACCTCGCGGCGGGCCAGAAGGGCCTGTCGGTGGCCTTCGACCTCGCCACCCACCGCGGCTACGATTCCGACCATCCGCGCGTTGCGGGGGACGTCGGCATGGCGGGCGTCGCGATCGATTCCATCTACGACATGCGCACCCTGTTCTCCGGCATCCCGCTCGACCAGATGAGCGTGTCGATGACGATGAACGGCGCGGTGCTGCCGGTGATGGCGCTCTACATCGTCGCCGCCGAGGAGCAGGGCGTATCGGCCGACAAGCTCGCCGGCACGATCCAGAACGACATCCTCAAGGAGTTCATGGTCCGCAACACCTACATCTACCCGCCTCTGGCGAGCATGCGGATCATCTCGGACATCTTCTCCTACACCTCGGCCAACATGCCGAAGTTCAACTCCATCTCGATCTCCGGCTACCACATGCAGGAGGCCGGGGCGACGCAGGACCTCGAGCTCGCCTACACGCTGGCCGACGGGGTCGAGTACATCCGCGCGGGAATGGCTGCCGGGCTCACGATCGACCAGTTCGCGCCGCGCCTGTCCTTCTTCTGGGCGATCGGGATGAACTTCTTCATGGAGGTAGCGAAGCTGCGCGCCGCGCGCCTGCTCTGGGCGCGGCTCGTGAAGCAGTTCGAGCCCAAGAGCCGGAAGTCGCTGGCGCTGCGCACGCATTCGCAGACCTCCGGCTGGTCGCTCACGGCGCAGGACGTCTTCAACAACGTCACCCGCACGTGCATCGAGGCCATGGCGGCAACGCAGGGCCACACCCAGTCGCTCCACACCAACGCGCTCGACGAGGCGCTGGCGCTCCCGACCGACTTCTCCGCCCGGATCGCCCGCAACACCCAGCTCTTCCTCCAGCAGGAGAGCGGAACGACGCGGATCATCGACCCGTGGGGCGGCTCGCATTTCGTCGAGCGGCTCACCGCCGAGCTCGCGAAGGCGGCGATGGCGCACATCGAGGAGGTCGAGGCGCTCGGCGGCATGGCCAAGGCCATCGAGGCCGGCGTGCCCAAGCTCAAGATCGAGGAAGCCGCCGCCCGCACCCAGGCGCGTATCGACAGCGGCAACCAGGCCGTCATCGGCGTCAACATGTTCAAGCCGATCGACGAGCGCCCGGTCGAGGTGCTCAAGGTCGACAACGCCAACGTCCGCCAGCTCCAGCTCGAGAAGCTCGCGCGCCTGCGCGCCGAGCGCGACCAGTCGGCCGTGGACGCCGCCTGCGCCGCGCTGTCGAAGGCGGCGCAGACCGGCGAGGGCAACCTCCTGGCGCTCGCCGTCGAGGCCGGCCGGGCCAAGGCCACGGTCGGCGAGATCTCGGCGGCGCTGGAGCAGGTCTGGGGGCGCCATCGCGCGGAGATCCGCTCGATCTCGGGCGTCTACAAGCGGGAGGTCGGAGCCATGTCCCCTGCCGTCGAGCGCGTGCGCAAGCTGGTCGAGGCCTTCGAGGAGGAGGACGGGCGGCGCCCGCGCATCCTCGTCGCGAAGATGGGCCAGGACGGTCACGACCGTGGCCAGAAGGTGATCGCCTCCGCCTTCGCCGATCTCGGCTTCGACGTCGACATCGGCCCGCTCTTCGCCACGCCCGAGGAGGCCGCGCGCCAGGCGATCGAGAACGACGTCCACATCGTCGGCGTCTCGTCGCTGGCGGCGGGCCACCTCACCCTCGTCCCCGAGCTGAAGGCGGCGCTGGAAGGCTACGACCGCGGAGACGTGATGATCGTGGTCGGCGGCGTCATCCCGCCCGACGACGTGCCGACGCTCCTGCAGATGGGCGCCTCCGCCGTGTTCCCGCCGGGAACCGTCATCGCGGACGCGGCCGAGAAGCTGCTGCACGAGCTCAACCGGCGCCTGGGCTACGAGCCGCGCCAGGCGGCCGAGTAGCCGAGCGCGGCACGCTCAGGTCCCGTAGGTCGACGTCAGCGTGCCGAGGAAACGGGCCGCGTCCGCCCTGATCGCGGCGCGGCGCTCCGCGCTCATCTTCGCCAGCGTGCGGTAGGGCATGGCCACGCGCGGGTTGCCGGCGAGCCGGGCCTCGTTCTCGATGAGGAAGTTCCAGTAGAGATAGTTGAACGGGCAGGCCCCCGCGCCGTCCTTCACCTTCGGATCATAGATGCAGGCGCGGCAATAGTCGCTCATCCGGTCGATGTAGGCGCCCGACGCCGCATAGGGCTTAGAAGCCATGATCCCGCCGTCGGCGTAGAGGATCATCCCGTGCACGTTGGGCAGCTCCACCCATTCGTAGGCGTCGGCGTAGACGACGAGGTACCATTCCTCGACCTCCGCGGGGGCGAGCCCGGCCAGCAGCGCGAAATTGCCGAGCACCATCAGCCGCTGGATGTGGTGCGCGTAGGCGTGGCGGCGCGTGTCGCCGACGCACTGCGCGAGGCAGTTCATCTGCGTCTCGCCGGTCCAGTACAGGTCCGGCAGCGGGCGCCCGGCCGCGAGCGCGTTCGTCTGCGCGTAGCCCGGCATCTTCAGCCAGTAGAGGCCGCGCACGTATTCCCGCCAGCCGATGATCTGGCGCACGAAGCCCTCCACCGCGTTGAGCGGCGCGCGCCCCTCGCGCCACTCCCGCTCGGCCGCGCGGCAGACCTCCTCCGCGGTGAGCAGGCCGGCGTTGAGGTAGGGCGAGAGCACCGCGTGGAAGAGGAAGGGCTCGCCGGTTTTCATCGCGTCCTGGTAGTCGCCGAAGGTCGGCAGCGCCTCCCCGAGGAAGCTGCGCAGCGCGTCGAGCGCGTCCGCCCGCGTCACCGCCCAGCCGAAGGGCTCGAGGTCGCCGAAATGGTCGCCGAAGCGCCGGGCGACGAGGTCGAGCACCTCGCGGGTGATCGCATCCGGCTCGAAACGCCGTCGCGGCGGGACGCGCAAGCCCTTGGGAAGCGCCTTTCGATTTTCCGCGTCGAAGTTCCACTGCCCGCCGGCGGGGTCGCGTCCCTCCATCAGCAGCCCCGTCTTGCGGCGCATCTCGCGGTAGAAGAACTCCATGCGCAGCTGCTTCTTCTCGCCGGCCCAGGCGGCGAACTCCGCCTTCGTGGCGAGGAAGCGGTTGTCCTCGCGGATCTCGACCGGGACCGCCAGCTCCTCGCGCCAGTCGCGCATCGCCTCCAGCACGCGCCACTCGCCGGGCTCGGTCACCACCACGCGATCGGGCGCGTGGCGCGCGACCGCGCGGGCGAGCTCGCCGGAGAAGGAGCCGGCGTTCTCGGGGTCGTCGAGGCGCACGTAGTCGACCGCGATCCCCTCCTGCACGAGCTCGCGCGCGAAGTGGCGCATGGCGGAGAAGAGAAAGGCGATCTTCTGCTTGTGATGGCGGACGTAGGTCGCCTCCTCGGCGACCTCGACCATCAGCACCACGTCCGCGTCGGCATCGAGGTCGGTCAGCGAGGAGATCGCCCGGGTGAGCTGGTCGCCGAGAAGGAGACGGAGGGTCTTCACGAGGAGATTTCCACCGATGCCTCAGCCCTTCACGCGCAGGGTCGAGCGCCCGCCGTCGACGCCGATGGTCTGGCCGGTGATCCAGCTCGCCTGCGGAGAGATCAGGAAGGCGGCGAGCGAGCCCACGTCCTCGCCCGTGCCGAGCCGCGGGATCGGGTGCATGCCCGCGATCGCCTGCGCCATCGTGGCGTTGGACGTGAGCGGGCGGGCGAGATCGGTGTCGAGCAGCGAGGGCGCGATGCAGTTGACCCGCACCTTGGGCGCGAGCTCGGCGGCGAGCGCGAGCGTCAGCCCCTGCACCGCACCCTTCGCCATGGCGACCGAGGCGTGCGCCGAGAATCCCTGGTTCGCCGCCACCGTCGAGAACAGCACCACGCTCGCCCCGTTCGCCTGCCGGAAGGGCTTGAGCGCCGCCTGCACGGCGCGGGCGGCGCCGAGCGCGTTCAAGCGGTAGTCGGCGAGGAAGTCCTCCTCGGTCAGCTTGGCCAGCGGCTTCAGGGTGATCGAGCCGACCGCGTAGACGAGCCCGCCGAGCCCCTCGCCCGCGCTCGCCTCCTCGGTCGCGCGGGCGACACCGTCCTGGTCGAGCGCGTCCGCCACCGTGTATCCCGCGGCGTCGATCGCGCGCGCCGCCTCGGCGAGCCGCGCCTCGTCGCGCGCGGCGAGATGGACGCGCCAGCCGGCCTGCGCGAGCGCCCGCGCGGTCGCCGCCCCCACGCCGCCGCTGCCGCCCCAGATCAGAACCCTCGCGCTCATCGCAATCCCGCTCTCGCTCTTCGGTTACGCCGCGGCTGCAAACGCTGCCGCGATGCGCTAGCTATGGCGGTGCGCCGCCGAGGAAAGGGCCGATGCGACATCGCGCGCCGACGCGCGCGATAGCCGGTGCTCGGCGACGAACGGGGGGAGAGAACGACGATGCGCTTCGCCTTCGCGGGGATCGACTTCCTGGCGGACGCCTTCGACGGCTTCGTCGCCGGAGGGTGGGAGCCGGTGGCGCTGTTCACGCGCCCCTGCGACGACGTCCACGACACCAACGTGCGCGTCGTGGCCGAGGCCCACCGCCGGCGCCTGCCGATCTCGCTCTCGCGCATCGTGCCGCGCGACCTCGCGACGCTCGCCGAGATCGGCTGCGACGCGCTCGTCGTCGCGGGTTATCCCTGGCGCATCCCCACCTGGGAGGGCACCGTGCGCCACGCGCTGAACTTCCACCCCTCGCCTCTGCCGGAGGGACGCGGGCCCTATCCGCTCTACCGGGCCATCCAGGAGGCACGCGAGACCTGGGGGATGAGCGCGCACGTGCTCGACGCCGATTTCGACACCGGGCCGGTGCTCGCCCGCGAGACCTTCCCGCTCTCGCCGCAGGAGACCCACGAGACGCTGCTCGTACGCTGCCAGATCGCCACGAACCGCATCGCCCGCGCGCTCGCGGCCGATCTCTCCGGCGCCTTCGCCCGCGCCGTGCCGCAGTCGGGAGGCAGCTACTTCCCGCGCGCGAGCGACGCCGACCGCACGCTCGACTTCCGCCTCCCGGTCGAGACCCTGATGCGGCGCGTGCGCGCGTTCGGGCCGATCGAGACGCTGGCGCGCATCGGCCAGGGCACGATCCACGTGGCGCAGGCCCACGCCATCGCGGCCACGCACGACCACGAGCCGGGCCGCCTCGTCCACCAGTACCGCCGCACGCTCACGGTCGCCGCAGGGGACGGCTTCCTGGTGATCACCCGCTGGAGCCCCGTCTCGCTCGACGCGGCGCGCAACTTCGGACGGTAGGGTCGAGCTGGCCGGGATCTCCATTCACGTGATCCGCGTCCTGCATGAGACGTGTCTCACCCGATATACAATCTTCTGGACATGCGCGGCCAGCCTATGGACCATACCTGCTCGCAGGAGTCGTCACGGCTATGCAGCAGGCTACGGTAAAGGTTGGTTCGACCGAGGACGCAACAGTCATCGAGGCGCTTGCCGAGATCTTGAGATCCGACGCCGCGCACGCCCGTGCGCTTCGTGAGTTCGTCACGTCCGTCTCGCGCGACCAGCAGCCGCGGGGACTTCAGTTCCAGCCGAGACCCGGGCAGGTCTTGGTCTGCCATTTCGGTCTTGGGTTCCGACCTCCCGAAATGATCAAGACGCGTCCTGTTCTGGTCGTCTCGCCGAAGAGACGTGACAGCGTGAAGCTCTGCACCGTCGTGCCGATAAGCTCACGAGCTCCTGAGGAAGTTCGACCGTACCATTACCGGCTACCCCAAGGAATACTTCCCGACAGCAAGTACGCTGAAGCCTGGATCAAGGGCGACATGGTGGCGACGGTCGGATGCCACCGCCTCGATCGCCTCAAGGTGGGGCACCGTCGCTACGAATCACCTTCGGTTCCGGACGATGTACTCCGCGAGGCACGACGGTGCGTTCTCCACGCTACGGGCATGCACGTCTTGACGCAGGCGTGGTGACGACATATCTATGGCGTGTCTCCGCGAAAGCGGGCTTGAAAGACCACCTTCGGGTGGCAGGCCTGGGCGAGGGTGATGACAAGCCTGCTCAGGCCTCGAGAGAAACCCCGCCCCGCGCGGGGTTTTTTCGTATCGACCGAGCGACTTCCGGGAACCGCACGCGCAGCGTCGCGGCACGCGTGGATGCGGGGACGAGGAACGCGCTCACCGCGTCATATTCTTGGTGAGAGACGCGAGATCCGCCATGCCCCGCATGCGCCGCAAGGCCGACCTGCCGACGAAGACCTGCGCCGCGTGCGGCCGGCCCTTCGCCTGGCGGAAGAAGTGGGAGCGCGACTGGGAGGCCGTGCGCTACTGCTCCGACCGCTGCCGCGCCGACGGCCGCCGGCGCAACGCTCCCGCCGACGACACCCCGCCTGCGCCCGCGCCCGCTACTCCGCGATCGAGATCCTGAGCGACGCGGCGCGCTCCTCCTCCGCCTTCTTCAGGAGCTCGCGCGCCTCGTCCGCCTGGCGCTGGCGGTTCCACATGGCGGCGTAGACGCCGCCCGCCTCGAGCAGCGCCGCATGCCGGCCGCGCTCGACGATCTCGCCCTGGTCGAGCACGATGATCTCGTCGGCGCCCACCACGGTGGAGAGCCGGTGGGCGATCACGAGCGTGGTGCGCCCGCGGCTCACCCGGTCGAGCGCGTCCTGGATCTCCTTCTCGGTGAACGAGTCGAGCGCCGAGGTCGCCTCGTCGAGGAGCAGGATCGGCGGGCTCTTGAGGATCGTGCGCGCGATGGCGACGCGCTGCTTCTCGCCGCCCGAGAGCTTCAGGCCCCGCTCGCCCACCGGCGTGTCGTAGCCCTCCGGAAGGCTCGCGATGAAGCGGTCGATCTGCGCGAGCCGCGCCGCCTCGCGCACCTCCTCCTCGGTCGCGTCCCAGCGCCCGTAGCGGATGTTGTAGCCGATCGTGTCGTTGAACAGCACGGTGTCCTGCGGGACCATGCCGATCGCCGCCCGCAGGCTCTCCTGGGTGACGTCCGCGATGTCCTGCCCGTCGATCACGACGCGCCCGCCCTGGGGCTCGTAGAAGCGGAACAGGAGCCGCGAGATCGTCGACTTGCCCGCCCCGGACGGCCCGACGATGGCGATCGTCCTGCCCGCCGGAACCTCGAAGGAGATGCCCTTCAGGATCGGCCGATCCGGGTTGTAGGAGAAGCGTACGTTCTCGAAGGCGACCGTGCCCTCGCGCACCGCGAGCGGCGTCGCGCCGGGGCGGTCCTCGATCTCGGGATTGCGGTCGAGGATGCCGAACATGTCCGAGATGTCGATCAGCGCCTGCTTGATCTCGCGATAGACCATGCCCATGAAGTTGAGCGGGATGAAGAGCTGCACCAGCAGCGAGTTGACCAGCACGAAATCGCCGATCGTGGCGTTACCGGCCATGATGTCGCGCGCCGCGAAGATCATCACGGTCGCCATGCCGATCGTGAAGATCGCCGCCTGGCCGGCGTTCAGGATCGCGAGCGAGGTGTAGGTCTGCACCGAGGCGCGCTCGTAGCGCTCCATCGAGCGGTCGTAGCGCTCCATCTCGCGCTTCTCGGCGCCGAAGTACTTCACCGTCTCGAAGTTGAGCAGCGCGTCGATCGCCTTGGTGTTGGCGTCGGTGTCGCTCTCGTTCATCCGCCGGCGGATCGCGATGCGCCACTGCGTGGCGTAGTAGGTGAAGGCGAGGTAGGCGATCACCATCACGAGCACGACGGCGGAATAGGAGAGGTCGAACTGCCAGGCGAGGATGCCGAGCACGAGCACCAGCTCGACTATGGTGGGGATCAGCGTGAGGATCATCAGCCGCGTGAGGTCCTCGATTCCCGAGCGGCCGCGCTCGAGCACCCGCGTCAGGCCGCCGGTCTTGCGCTCCAGGTGAAAGCGCAGCGACAGCGAATGCAGGTGCGAGAAGAGCTGCGAGGCGAGCTTGCGCACGGCGTGCATCGCCACCTTGGCGAAGATGCCGTCGCGCAGCTGGGTCAGCCCCGCCATCAGGATGCGCGAGAGGCCGTAGAGCACGGTCAGCAGCACGGGCGAGGCGAACAGCCAGGCCCAGGCCTCGCCGGCGGGGATGTCCGTCGCCTCGGAAGCACCGGTCACCGCGACGAGCGCGTCCGTCGCCCACTTGAAGGTGAAGGGCGTGAGCATGGTCACGACCTTGGCCAGGAGCAGCAGGCCGAATGCGATGAAGATCCGGTGCTGCAGGTCCACGCGCCCGTGCGGCCACAGGTGCGGCCACAGGCGCGAGAAGGTGCCGATCAGGCTGGCGTCCTCCCCGCCGCGGGCGGCGGGGGCGTTGGCGTCGGGCATGAGGTCGTGTCGTTCCGTTGGCGGGTGCCGCCTCTATATGGCAGGCGGGGCACGTAAATCATCCCCCTCGGCCGTCCCCGGCGAAGCTCCGGCGCAGCGCCGTCTTCTGGATCTTGCCCGTCGCCGTGTGCGGGATCTCGTCCACGAAGACGACGCGGTCGGGCAATTGCCACTTGGCGAGCCGCGTCGCGAGATGGGCGAGGATGCCGGCCGCATCCGGCTCGACGCCGGCCTTGGGCACCACCACGAGGAGCGGGCGCTCGCCCCATTTCTCGTCGGGCACGCCGATGGCGGCGGCTTCCGCGACATGGGGATGGCCGACCGCGAGGTTCTCGAGCTCGATCGAGGAGATCCACTCACCGCCGGACTTGATCACGTCCTTCGAGCGGTCGACGACCTGCATGTTGCCGTAGGGATCGATGGTGGCGACGTCGCCCGTGTCGAAGAAGCCGTCCGTGTCGAGGATCGGCTCGTCGCGGTGGAAGTAGGCTTTGGCCACCGCCGGCCCGCGGACCTTCAGCCGCCCGAAGGCCTGCCCGTCCCAGGGCAGGGCGCGGCCCCCGTCGTCCTCGATCTTCATCTCGATGCCGAAGAAGGCATGGCCGGCGCGCTCCTTCACGTCGAGCCAGGCCTCCGGGTCGAGGTCGCCGTAGTCCGGCTTGAGCGAGCAGACCGAGCCGAGCGGGCTCATCTCGGTCATGCCCCAGGCGTGCATCACCTCGACGCCGAACCGATCCCGGAACGCCTGCGTCACCGCCCGCGGGCAGGCCGAGCCGCCGATCACGACGCGATCGAGATGCGGCGACGTCGTGCCGGTGGCGTCGAGATGCTGGAGGAGCGAGAACCAGACGGTGGGTACCGCCGCGCTCACCGTCACCTTCTCCGCGACCAGCAGCTCGGCGAGCGAGGCGCCGTCGAGCTTCGGCCCGGGCATGACCAGCGTCGCGCCCGCCATCGGCGCGGAGAAGCCGAACGACCAGCCGTTGGCGTGGAAGAGCGGCACGACCGGCATCGCCACGTCCCGCGACGAGAGGCCGAGCGCATCGCGCTGGTTCGCGGTCATGGCGTGGAGCACGTTCGAGCGGTGGGAGTAGAGCACGCCCTTCGGCTCGCCGGTGGTGCCCGACGTGTAGCACAGGCCCGCGGCCGCGTTCTCGTCGAGCGCCGCCCAGGCGAAGTCGTCGTCGGCCTCGGCGAGATACGCCTCGTAGGCGACGGCGTTGCGCAGGCTCGTCTGCGGCATGTGCGCCGCGTCGGTGAGGACGACGAAGCGCGTGATCGCCGGCAGGCGCTCCTGCAGGCGCTCCATCAGCGGCACGAAGGTCAGGTCGAGGAAGAGCAGCCGGTCCTCGGCGTGGCCCGCGATGTAGACGATCTGGTCCTCGAAGAGGCGCGGGTTGACCGTGTGGTACACCGCGCCGATGCCGGTGATGCCGTACCAGGTCTCCAGATGGCGCGCCGTGTTCCACGCGAGCGTCCCCACCCGATCCCCCGCCCGGATGCCGTCGCGGGCGAGGCGCTTGGCGAGCCTGAGCGCCCGCGTGCGGATCTCGGCGTAGGTCGTGCGCACGATCGGCCCCTCGACGGAGCGCGAGACGACCTCGCGCCCGCCGTGCTGGATCGCCGCGTGGTCGATGATCTCGTGGATGAGCAGGGGCCAGTCCTGCATGAGGCCGTGCATGGCGTTCTCCCTCGCGCGCCCTGTGGCCGGGCGGTTGGCGAGAGGTTACCGCGTCTTCATTCGAGAGCAATCGATGCGGTGCGCCCGGCGTCGCCCGAGCCTTCGAGCGGCACCGCCGCCCTCCCCACCCTCCGGCCTTCGGCCTCCGTCCTCCCCTGCGAGGAGGTGGCGGTCGGCGGCCTGCATCGACGTTCGCCACATCCGCGACCCCGCTTCCTCCCCGGAGGGGAGGAGTCCGTGCGAAGCACGGGCGGTGGGGCCGTTCGCCGCTGCCGGCGAGCCGGCCCGAGCGCGCCTTTTCCTGCGATCACATCGTCATCGCCCGCGCCGGATAGCCGCCCTCGTCCAGCGCGTCCGCGACCTCGAGCGCCTGCGCGCGCGTCAGGATGCGGGCGCGGCCGTGCTCGAGGTCGACCGCGACCTCCGCCTGCGGATCGAGGCGGTGGACGATGCGTCGCACCGCGTTCACACAGCCGTCGCAGGTCATGCCGTCGACGGCCATCAGGAGCTCGTGTCGCTCGTTCATGCTCGCCTCCACGTCTCGTCGAATCGGGTCCGCCGCGTCAACGCCCGGGCCCCGCCGGCCGTTCGACGCCACGCACCGGACCCGCTGCCGCCGCGCGGAAGCGTTCGAATACGCCCCGCGTCTCCGGTTTTCTCGTGGACGGTGCACGCCCCCCGCTTGCGGCCGGCGGCGCGCGAGGCGAGATAGGAAGATCGAGCGGGACGAGACCGTGCGCGCACGGGCGGGGGACGAGGCGAGAGTGGAACGGCGACGGGCACGTGCCAACGAGCGACGCCGAGCGCCCGGTGCGGCGCTCGCGGCCGGCATCGCCGCGCTGGGCGCGGCGCTGCTCGCGCTCGCCGCCGCCATCGCGCTGGGCGCGAACCTCGCAGTGGCCGCCGCACTGACGCTCGGCGTCGGCGGCCTCGCGCTCGCCGGCGGGGCGCTCGTGCTGGCGCGCCGGGCGCAGGCCGCGGCCGAAAAGGCTTCCTCGGATCTCGACTTCCTCGCGCGGCGGCTGCTGCGGGTCGAATCGCGCCTCGCGGACGCCGAGCGGCGCCGGGCGAGCGAGAAGAGCGGGGAGAGCGGCGCCGACGAGGAGCTGCGCGGCGCCGTCGCCGAGGTCTCCGGTGAGATGGCGCTGATCAGCGGCCTCCTGCGCGACCTCGCCGGCACCGTCGCCGCCCACGACCGCACGCTCGGCGAGATCGCGGAGGCGCAGGACGCGCACCGGGCCTGGGAGAGCGCGCCCGCGCCGCACGAGCCGCCACCCCAGGATTACGTACCCCAGGACCATCCGACGCCACCCGCCTGGAACGAGGCGGCGCCACCGCGGCCGCGCTTCGCCCCGGTCGTCGAGCCGGAGCCCGAGCCGGCGGCGTGGCGGGAGCCCGCGCCGCCTTCACCCCAATCCCCGCCGTTCGTGCCGCAGCCCTTCGCACAACCTCCGGCGCAGCCCGCTCCTCGGCCCATTCCGGAGCCACTGTTCGAGGACGACGCGCCGCCGGCGGCCGCGCCGGATCCCCGGGCGCAGGCGATCCTGCGGGCGCTGCGCGAGGATCGGATGGAGATCCATCTCCAGCCGATCGTCACGCTGCCCCAGCGCAAGACGCGGTTCTACGAGGCGCTGGCGCGGCTGCGGCTCGACGACGACGCGCTCGTGCTGCCGGGCGAGTTCCTGCCGGCGATCGCGGCGGCGGGGCTCACCGCGGAGCTCGACGGCAAGGTCGCCGCCCGCGCGGCGGCGATCGCGCGCCACCTGGTCAACCGCGGCTCGGACGCCTTCGTGACGCTCGATCTCGCCCACGACTCGCTCGTCGCCCCCGGCTTCCTGCGCGCTCTCGGGCGCATCCTGGAGGCCTATCCCGACGTGGCGGGACGCCTCGCCTTCGAGATCGCCCAGCGCTCCTGGCGCACGCTCGACGCGGATGTCGCGGGCGCGCTCGAGGCGCTCAGGGCGAAGGGCGCGCTGTTCGTGCTCGACCGGGCGAGCGACCTGCGCCTCGACGCCTTCGGTCTCGCCGACCGGGGCGTGCGCTTCGTCAAGCTGCCGGCGGCGCGGCTCCTCGCCCACGCCGACGGCGGCATCGACGGGCGCGCGCGACCGGACACGTTCGGGCTCGACGTCGCGGTGAGCGACCTCTCCGCGGTCATGGCACGGGCCGGCATCAAGCTCGTCGCCGAGGCGGTCGAGCGCGAGGAGGACGTGCCGGACCTGATCGACCTCGACGTGCCGCTCGCGCAGGGCTCGGTGTTCGGCGCGCCCCGCGCCGTGCGCGCGGACCTGATCGGCGGCCCGCCTCCGGGCCGCGGCGGCGGGGGCGAGCCGGTCCCGCGC